>JAWKHS010000029.1 GCA_041394705.1 Vicinamibacterales bacterium | reverse complement strand
GCGCCCCGTCCTTCCGGCTGAGCCGCGTGATGACGCCGCCGTGCTCGTCGTCCGGATGCGCGGTGGTGTGCATCACGCTGGCCGTCGTCCTCGCCTTGAGGATCTTCTGCCACGCGCCCGCGGCGCCCTCGTCCTGCGGCGGCATCGTCTGCCCGGCCAGCGACACGACCAGCGCCACGGCGACGGCCAGTGCCGCGACGGCGATGGCGCGCCGGCGGCGCTCGGGTCTCGGGGCTCGGGGCCCGGGCTGGCCACAGACACGTCGAGCAGCTGCTTGCATGATGAAGACTCCGGCCGTCAGTGTGACAGCGTTGCGGCGCGATCCGCTCGTCCCGGGACCCTGGACCCGAGCCCCGGGACCCGGGACCCGGGACCCGTAGGGCGTCAGAAGTAGAACTTGACCGCGAACTGCATCTCCCGCGGATCGCCGAGCGTGCTCGTGATGCGGCCGAAGGTGCCCTGGTTCGAGACGTTCGCGGCCGGGAAGCCGTAGTTCACCCAGTTGAAGAGGTTGAACACCTCGGCCCTGAGTTCCAGGCGCTTCTCGCCGCCGAGCGGGATGTTGCGGAAGAGGCTCATGTTCATCGACTTCGAGCCGGGCCCGCGCAGCGTGTTGGCGCCGCAGTTGCCGTAGGTCCGTGCGGCGTTGGGCGCGAAGGCGGTCGTGTCGAACCACTTGTCGAGCGTGGGATCGAAGCCGCTCGGGTTCGGGTCGCCGATGCAGGTGGCGCGCGTGATGCGGCCGCTGCCGGTCCCGGCCGTGTCGGTGGCGGTCACCGTGAACGGCCGGCCGTCGCTCAGGTTCAGGATGCCGTTCACCGACCATCCGCCGAGGATGGCGGCCGCGGCGCCCTCGCCCAGGTACCGACGCCCGGCACCGAACGGCAGCTCGTAGATGAAGCTGGCCACGAAGCGGTGCGGGATGTCGAAGGCCAGGGGGCCGTAGTCGGCGGCCATGTCGTAGGCGTTCTGGGGGAAGTTGCCCGTCGCGCCGCCGCCCGCGCTCAGGTGGTCGAGGAAGTCGCCCATCGCCTTGCTCCACGTGTAGGCGAGCGTGTAGGAGAGGCCGGCGCTCATGCGCTTCTGCATCCGGACCTGGAGCGAGTCGTAGTCGGCCCGGCCGTTGGTGACGATCTGCTCGAGGAACGCGTTGCCGTAGCCGTACTGCGCGTACGGGAACACCACCGAGCCGTTGGCCTGGATGATCCCCTGGTTCAGGTTGCGGAGGCGTCGGCCGTTTCGCGTCCGGTTGCCGACGTACTCGACGGCGGCCACCATCGTCTGCGAGATCTGGTACTCGGGCCCGGCGCTGAACTGGTAGACGATCGGCGTGTCCTGGTTCGGGTCCTGGATGCGCCACTGCACCACGGCCGGATTCACCGTGTCGGGCGTGAGCGGCGTGAAGCCCCGGGCGAACGTGAAGGCGGGGGCGTCGGCGCCGCTATTGGCCGAGATCGACGCGTCCACCAGCTGCGGCAGGTTCAGCCCGAGCTGGCTCTCGCTGCCGTAGCGGTCGGTCTGCTGGTAGAAGATCCCGAAGCCGCTGCGCAGCACGAGACGCGAGGTGGGCGTCCACGAGACGCCGACGCGCGGCGCCAGGTCGTTGGTGTCCGGGTGGATGAGCGTCCTGTCGAACACCGAGCCGTCCTTGGCCGTGAACACCTGGCCCGTGGCCGGATCGATGTTGGTCAGCTTGTTGTCGCGGTCGAAGAGCGGCGTGAAGCGCTCGTACCGGACGCCCACGTTCACGGTGAGGTTGTCGCGCACCCGCCAGCTGTCCTGCGCGTACACCTGCCAGCCGTCGGCGTACAGGAACGGCTCGTGGAAGAGCGTGAGCCGCTGCGTGCTCGACAGGCCGAGCAGGAAGTCGCCGAGCCCGAAGCCGGTGTAGCGGCCGTCGTTGAACCCGAGCTCGCCGTTCAGCGACCGGAGGTCGATGTAGTTCACGAGGTCGCGGCGGCGCTCCACGCCGAACTTCATGGCGTGGCTGCCCTTCGTCCACGTCAGGTTCTCGGCGAACTGGAAGACCTGCGACGTCTGGAACTGCGGGCGGAAGAACGGCCCACCCAGGCGCGCGAAGCGCGCAATCGGCATGTGCGGCAGGCCGCCGTAGAAGCGCGGGTCCTTCGGCACGCCGATGATGCCGTATTGCGTGTCGGAATCCACGCCGAAGGCCGGGTGCACGGCGTCGGACCGCACGCGGTTGTAGGCGGCGCGGAACTCGCTGAAGACGCTGGCGCCGAAGACGCGCGACCAGCCGCCCACCGCGTTCTGACCGCGAATCAGGTACTGGCTCGCGAAGTCGCCCGAGGCCACCGGGTCGTCGAGCACCGGCGGCTCCGACCGATCGGTCTGCTGGAACGAGTAGCGGACGAACAGGTTGTCGCGCTGGGACAGGTTGTGGTCCACGCGCACGTCGAACTGGTTGATGTCGTTCTTCAGCGTGCCGTTCGAGATGAAGTTGTTGTTGAAGAACCCGGCGCCCGGGACGTTCGGCAGCGGGTAGAGCTGAATGAGCCTGGCCGCCACCGGGTCGATGCACGCGGGGTTGATGCGGTGCGCCGCGGCGTCCACGCAGCCGGCCGGCACGAACGGATTCGAGGCCACCATCGTGCCGGTGAGCTCGCTCAGGTCGCCGGTCCGCATCTGGGCCGTCGGCACCGTGGCGGTCTGCGAGAGCGCACGGTCCGAGCGCGTGGCCTGGTAGTCGCCGAAGAAGAACGTCTTGCCGCGGCGGATGGGACCGCCGAAGGTCACGCCGCCGATCTGCTGGTTGAACGGCCCCTTGGGCCGTCCGGCGCGGTTGTTGTCCCAGGTGTTCGCGTTGAAGGCCTCGTCGCGGAAGAAGTCGTAGACCGATCCGCGGAACTGGTTGGTGCCCTGCTTCACCGACGCGTTGATCACGGCGCCGGCCGCCTTGCCGAACTCGGCCGAGTAGGTGCGCGTCTGGACCTTGAACTCCTGCAGGGCGTCCACCGGCGGCTGCACCACCTGCGGGCTCCGCTCCTGGAGGTTCGTGGAGAACGAGTTGTTGTCGGCGCCGTCGAGCGTGTAGTTGTTCCAGGTGGCGTAGTTGCCGTTGGCGTTGAAGAACGTGTCCTCGCCGCGGCTCGCGATGCCGGCCGGCGCCGCGACGACGCCGGGCGTCAGGAAGGCCAGCTCGGAGTAGCGGCGGCCCAGGAGCGGCAGGTCGCGCACCTGGCGCTCGTCCACGATGTTGCCGATGTCCGCCGACTGCGTCTGCAGGAGCTCCGCGCGGCCGGTCACCGTGACCTGCTCGCTGATGGCGCCCACCTCGAGGTCGAAGTCGAGCTGCAGCCGCGCCTGGACGTTCAGGCGCACGCCGTCGTACGCCGTCTTCTTGAAGCCCTCGAGCTCGGCGGCCACTGTGTAGCGGCCGATGCGCTGGCCCGGGAACACGTACTCGCCGCTGGCGTTCGAGACGGTGGTCGTGACCACGCCCGTCTCTTCCTGCGTGAGCGTGACGGTCACCCCCGGCAGCACCGCGCCCGACGAGTCCCTCACCCGCCCGACGATCGTGCCCGTGTCGATCTGGGCGGCGGCCGCCAGCGGCACGAGCAGGACGAGGGCCATCGCGCGGAACCTGGACTGATGCGTGAACATGAGCGCTCCTTGGAGACGGTCTGCCCGGCCGGCCGGCGATGGCCGCCACGGGCGCCCGTATAGTACAGGTAGCGGGACTCGCGAGCCCAGCCTGGCGACGGTTCGTGCCCGGCGTGATCAGCGCTTGCGGCGGAGGATCGTCACGAGCTCCGAACCCCCGAGCGCGGTCTGCCCCAGGGTGAGGCCGACCAGCTCGAACCCGTCCGCCGCGGCCTTCTGCAGCTCCTTGTCCATGGTGGACGTCTTGTTGGTGGCGAGCAGCTCGTACTCGAACCCCGAGTCGCCCCGGTTCCCCTCCTGGCGCTCCAGGATGCAGACCACCTCCTTGCCTCCGAACAGCGTCTCGAACACCGTCTGGCCGACGTAGACGTAGCCGGCGTCGGCGGCGTCCTGCAGTTCGCGCTTCATCGTCGAGGTCTTCGACGTGGCGAGGAGGCGGTACTGGAACGGCGCCGAGTCGCCATCCGGCCGCTTCATCACGACCACGACTTCCTTGCCGCCGGCGGCCGTCTCGCCGCCCATCACGGCGCCGAAACGGAGCCCCATCCTGGCGGCCTCGTTCATCTCCTTCTCCATCGTCGCGGTGCGGCTCGTGGCCAGCACCTTGAACGCCGGTGACTGGGCGGCGCTGCCCGCGGGCGACGCCAGCATCCAGGCCCCCAAGACCATTCCCATCCACATCGAGCGCGTCATGGCTCTCCTCCGAACGCGCGGTCCCTGCCCCTCGCCCTCTGGCGCCGGGACAGCCGGGACCGCCCGACGGGACGCTATCGGGTTTGGCGTGCCTGCGCAACCGCTTCGGCGGCGCCCGGACCCTCGCCGGTTGCGGGCGGGCGGCCGGCCGGTAAGATCGCCTCGCCCGTTCATGTCGTCGCTCGACGCCTACGCCGCGCTGCGCAATCCGATCGTCCGCCGGTTTGCCGGAGGGCGCTTCGGCGCGGTCCTGGGACTGCAGATGATGTCGGTGTCGATCGGCTGGCACCTCTACGAGCTGACCGGCAGCGCGTGGGCGCTCGGCCTGCTCGGGGCCACCGAGCTGGCGCCGGTCTTCCTGCTGATGCCGATCACGGGCACCGTGGCGGACCGGTTCCCCCGCCGGAGGGTGGCGGCGCTGGGCCATGCCACGCTGGCCCTCGCGACCGCCCTCATGGCCCTGGCCGCCGGCACCACCACGTCGGTCGCGCCCATCTACGGCCTGCTCGTGTTCGTGGGGGCGGCGCGGGCGTTCGCCACGCCGGCGGCCGTCACCATCCTGCCGCGCCTCCTGACGCCGGCGGAGTTCGCCAACGCCAACGCGTGGGTGTCGTCCACCTTCCAGATGGCCGCCGTGACCGGCCCGGCGCTCGCCGGGTGGCTGATCGCGCTGACCAACGGCGCCGCCCTCGCGCTCGCCGTGGCGGCGGCGGGCCAGCTGCTCTTCGTGATCCAGCTGCTGCGGCTGCCCGAGGTGCATCCGCTGCCCACGGCCACGACCAGCGGCTGGCGCGGCGCGTTCGAGGGCTTCCGCTTCGTCCGCGCCACGCCGATCTACCTGGCCGCCATCACGCTGGACCTCTTCGCCGTCCTGCTCGGGGGCGCCACGGCGCTGCTCCCCATCTTCGCCAAGGACATCCTGCAGGTCGGTCCGGCGGGGCTCGGCTGGCTGCGGGCGGCGCCCGCTGTCGGCGCCACGCTCACGGGCCTGGTGCAGACCCGCCTCCGCCCGTGGCAGCACCCGGGCCGCGTGCTGCTGACGGCCGTCTCGGGCTACGGCGTGGCCACGATCGGCCTCGGCCTGTCCAAGGACTTCCTGCTGTCGATGGCGTGCCTCTTCGCGACCGGCGTGTTCGACTCGATCAGCGTGGTCATCCGCCTGACCCTCGAACAGGTCATCACGCCCGACGAGCTGAGGGGGCGGGTGTCCGCCATCAAGTCGGTGTTCGTGGGCTTCTCGAACGAGTTCGGCGCCTTCGAGAGCGGCGTCACCGCGGCGCTCTTCGGGCCGGTGGTATCGGTGGTGGGCGGCGGCGTCGGCGTGCTGATCGTGGTGGCCGCCATCCACCGCGCGTGGCCCATCCTGACGCGCATCGGGCCGTTGCACACGCTGCGGCCCGGGTGAGACCTGGTCGTTCCGCGCCTACGGAGTCCCGCCGTCTGGCGGTGGCTGGCGGTCGACCAACCCGTGCCGGACGGCGTAGAGCGCGAGTTCGAGGCGCGTGGACACGCCCACCTTGTCGAAGATGGCCGAGAGGCGGTTCTTCACCGTCTGCGTCCGAAGGCCGAGCGCACTCGCGATGTCCGCGTTGGAGGCGCCCGCGACGAGCTCGGCCACGAGCTGGCGTTCGCGATCCGTGAGGACGGCCCGCCGGATGCCGCCGTCGCCCGTTGGCACGCGGGTGAGGGACCGGGTGAGGTGTCCCGCATAGTCCAGGCTCTCCCACGCCAGCCCGGACGCGGCGGCGCGGATCAACGAGACGAGCTGCGTCGGATCGGCGGTGCGGAACACGGCGCCCCAGGCACCCGCCCGCAGTGCCTCCACGACCGCGTCGGCATCGTCGGGCGACGCGACCACGAGCGCGCGCGGTCCGTCCGGTGAGGTCGTCACCTGGCGGAACACGTCCAGGTGGGCCAGGAAGGCGTCGAGGTCCACGACCACGACGTGGGGCGCGAGGACGTGGAGGGTCCCAAGGAGGTCCGCGTACTGGACCGCGGCCGCGACCACCTCGATACCGGGCGCGTGCGTCAGGTAGTCGGCCAGGATCGCGCAGAAGAGCGCCGGCCGGCAGGAGAGGGCCACGCGGAGACGCGCACGGCCATCGGACGCGGGATCGTCGGATGACGTGTCGGAGGCGCGCCGCCCGGGAGTACCAGGCAGCCCCTGGCGCGGGGACTCCCGGCCCGCGGCATGCCGTTCGGACTGCTCCTGAGCCGTCGCTGTCTCCCGCACGAAGGGTCGCCCACGGTACGGGAAGTCGGATGGACGCCCCGCGGACGACGGGATGATGTCCCGACTCCCTGCCGCTCAGATAGGGTCTCAAGGTACCAGGACCTAGGTACCTAGTTCGTCCGGATCGTCGTTCTTCCGGGATCGCCGCGCGGGCTCAGGACTTCGGCGCGTCCGCCAGCCGGTGGTGCACGGCGTACAGCGCCAACTCCAGACGGCTGGAGACCCCCACCTTGTCGAAGATCGTCGACAGGCGGTTCTTGATCGTCTGTGGGCGCAGGCCGAGGTTGCCGGCGATGGCGGCGTTGCTCGCGCCGCCCACGAGGGCCGCCACCACCTGGAGTTCGCGCGGAGTCAGGGCGACGGGCGCCGACAGCAGGGGCTCGACACCGCCGTCCCGGCGCACCTCTTTCAGGAACTGCCCGGCATACCGCAGCTCGTCCCATGCCTGTCCGGCGCCGGCCGCGCGGATGAGGGCCAGCAGCTCCTCGGGGTGCGCATCGAAACGAACCACGCCCCACGCGCCAAGCCGCAGCGCGTCCAGCACGCGGGCGGATGTCGTGGCGGATGCCAGGAGCAGGAGCCGGGCGTGGCTGCCGTGGGCCAGGAACTCCGGTGGTCCCTGCAGGAAGCGATCGAGCTCGGCGACGATCACGTGCCGCGTGACCCAGTCGCCGGCCGCCATGCCGGCCGCGTCGCCGGGCTCGCACACGACGAGGTCGGCGCACCGCGACAGGCTTTCGGCGAGCGTCGCCGCGAACAGCCCCGGACGGCAGACGAGCGAGACGCGGACATGGCCGGCCCCTGCGCGGTCGGCCAGACCTGCCAGACGGGCGAGGTCCTCCCGACGCCGACCCGGGGCCGACGGCCGGAACGCGCGGCGACGATCGGGACCGGGGGAGGACCATCCCTCGGAACGCACATCGCCGACCGACGGGCGTGTCGATCGCGCACCCATTCTGGCTCTGTGGACGGACCCGAGTATCGTTTTTTGGGACTTTGGTCTGCCCTGCTGGAATTCGTCGTGCACTCGCGACTAGGCTGACGGGCGGG
Source organism: Vicinamibacterales bacterium (assembly GCA_041394705.1). Taxonomy (GTDB): domain Bacteria; phylum Acidobacteriota; class Vicinamibacteria; order Vicinamibacterales; family UBA2999; genus CADEFD01. The sequence continues at coordinate 45,661 of JAWKHS010000029.1, read as the reverse complement.
GGGGTGAACACATGGCGCGACGGTGTCTGGTGGTCGTGGGCGTACTGGCCGCCGTGGGCGGATGCGCGCGGCTGTCTCCCGAGGCTCAGGTCGTCCAGGATGCGGCCACGGCGCTCGGCGGGAGGGCGGCCGTCGAGGGTGTGGCCGTACTGACCATCGAGGGCACCGGGCGGCAGTTCAACCTGGGACAGGACCTCCGGCCTGGCCTTGCCGAGCAGACCTTTGCGGTACGTGCCTACACCCGCGAGTACGACCTGACGGCGCCGCGCCTGCGCGTCACCCAGACGAGGACGCCGAACTTCGCGTACTTCCAGGGCCCGCAGGCCCAGACGCAGTCGCAGGGCGTGGACGGCGACATCGCCTACAACGCCAGTAATGGCGGGCGGCCCACCCGCGCCGCCGTCGCGGTGGCCGCGGAGCGCCGTGTCGAGCGCTATCACCACCCGCTGGTCCTCGTCCGGGCGGCGCTGGCGGCGAACGCGCGGCTGTCCCTGGACGGCCTCCCCGTGGGGCTCGTGCGCGAGGGCGAGCGTGGCATCGCGGTGGACACGGCCGACGGCCGGCTGTTCCTGGTGCTGGACGCCGGGAGCCACCCCGTGCGGATCGTCTCGAAGGGCACGCACCCCAACCTCGGCGACGTCCTGCTGACCACGACCTTCGCGAACTACGCGGCCGCCGGGGGCCTGCAGCTGCCCACCAGAATCACGACGGCCGTGGACGACTTCACGACCGGCGAGTACGAGGTGGCCAGCCGCGTCGCCGGGGGCGGAGCGCTGGCGGCGCCGGCCGAGGCCGCGAGCGCGGAGCCGCCCGCCGGGGCCGTGAACATCGTCGTCACGGAGGAGGCGCCCGGCGTGTGGCTGCTGGCCGGGCAGTCGCATCACAGCGTCGTCGTGGCGTTCACGGATCGGCTGGTGATGATCGAGGCGCCGCAGAGCGAGGCGCGGGCGCTCGCGGCGATCGCCAGGGCGCGCGAGCTCCGGCCGGGCACGCCGCTGACGCACCTCGTGATGACCCACCACCACTTCGATCACTCCACGGGGCTGCGCGCGGCGATCGCCGAGGGGCTGACGATCGTGACCCAGGAAGGCAACGCGGACTTCGTCCGAGAGACGGCGGCGCGGCCTGCCACGATCGCGCCGGACGCACTCGCCCGGTCGCCGAAACCAGTCACCGTCGAGACCGTCGGCGCATCCACGACGATCTCCGATGGCACCCGGACGTTGGCGCTCTATCACGTCGCCGGCAACCCGCACAGCGAGACGATGCTCATGGCGCACCTGCCGGCCGAGCGCCTGCTCATCGAGGTGGACGCCTTCAGTCCCGGCGGCAGCTACCATCCGTACGCCGCGAACCTCCTCGAGCACGTCGAGCGGCTGAACCTGCGGGTGAATCGGATCCTGCCCCTGCACGGCGCGCCGGCGCCGTACTCGGATCTCGTGGCGGCGGCGCGATCGGCGTCCTGAGCGGGACGTCGGTGGCTGGCGGCGCGGGCACGGCGCCCGCGTCGTCAGCGAGGCGTGGCCGTCAGGGATCCGCGTCGTGCTCGTGCATGAGCTCGACGGTCCAGTACGTGGTGTAGTGCGAGCCGTGATCGATGCGCACGAGCCCGATCCCCACGAGTTCGTGCGCGCCGTCGAGGACGGCCCGCTTGTGGGCGCGGCTGCCGAGCCAGCGCGACACCTGGCGGGCGGCCGTCCCGCTCGTGCCGATCACCTCGGCGAGGCGGTCCCAGTCGGGCGCGCTACGTCCGGCCATCGCCTTCAGGCGATCCTTCGGGCGTCGCCTCTCCGGGGTCACGTGATCGAAGTAGTCGCGGCAGGCCATGTCCACGCTGTGGGCCTGCGCCATCGCGTCGAGCACCGGCAGACGTGCCAGGGGCGGCCGCCGGGCGTCGTGCCGCACCTGGTTGAGCGTCCGGAGCATGGAGGTGACGTCCTCCGACCGGGCGGTCCACGTCCGCCCATCGGCGCATCGGCCGCGAAGGTCGTCGGCACGCGCCACCGACGGCGACGCAAGGAGCAGGACGGCGGCCGTGAGGCCCGCGACGGCGGTAGGCCGGCCGCTCGCGCGCGCCACCCGCAGAGTCCATCGCCACGAAGATCGCATAGGGTCGCCGGCGAGGCGGGGGTGGCCTCCCGTCCATCGTATCGGACGCGGCGAGACCCGCGCCAGCGCGCGGCCCGACGCACCGGATGACCGGCGCCCGCCGCGTGCCATCCTGCGAAGCGACTGGTCTACACTGCCGGACATGTCCCACCTCGCCCGCCTCCGATTCGCGATCCTGACGCCGATCCTGGCCGCCGCGCTGCTCGGCACGCCGCTCGACGCCCAGGCGCCGGTGTATCCCGATCCCGCGCTGCGCGTGCTGACCCACCGGGAACAGGCGCCGCTCGTGAAGGGCTGGATCCAGAAGCGGCTGGACACGGTGCTGCCCGCGCTGATGACGCGCGAAGGCATCGACATGTGGATCGTGATCACGCGCGAGTACAACGACGACCCCGTGTTCCGGTCGATGGCGCCGCTCACCACCTACTCGTCGCGGCGGCGCACGATCCTCGTGTTCTCCAACCCGGGCGGTGGACGCCCCGTCGAGCGCTATTCCGTCGGACGCTTCGACCTCGAGAAGCTCTTCACCCTGGTCGAGACGCCGAACGACGGCCAGTGGGCGGGCCTGCGGACGCTGGTCGAGCAGAAGGACCCGGCAGTCATCGGCATCGACGAGTCCGAGGCATGGAACCACGCCGACGGCCTGACGGCGAACGAGAAGCGCCTGCTCGTCGACGCGCTGGGGCCGAAGTACGCGGCCCGCGTGACGTCGGCCGAGATGCTCGCGGTGGGCTGGCTCGAATACAAGATGCCCGAGGAGCTGGACGCCTACCGGCACGTGATGCGGGTCGCCCACATGGTCATCGGCGAGGCGTTCTCGAACAACGTCATCACGCCCGGCAAGACCACCACGGAGGACGTGGTGTGGTGGATGCGCCAGCGAGTGGTCGAGATGGGCCTGGGCAAGTGGTTCCATCCCTCGGTCACCATCCACCGGAAGGGCGGGGCGAAGGACGACCTCGTGATCCGGCCGGGCGACATGCTCCACACGGACTTCGGCCTGGTCTACCTGGGCTTCTCCACCGACACCCAGCACCTGGCGTACGTGCTCAAGCCGGGCGAGACGACCGCGCCGCAGGGACTGCGCGACGGGCTGAAGGCGGCCAACCGGCTGCAGGATCTGACGCGGCAGTTCGCCCAGGTGGGCCGGACGGGCAACCAGGCCCTGGCCGATGCGCTCGGACAGGCCCGCATGGAAGGACTCGTCCCGTCGATCTACTGCCACGCGATCGGCTATCACGGCCATGCCGCCGGTCCGCCCATCGGCATGACCGACTACCAGAGCGGCGTGCCCGTCCGCGGCGACTACCGGTTCCGGCCGAACACCTGGCACTCGATCGAGCTCAACGTGAAGCACGCGGTGCCGGAATGGGGCGGCCAGCAGGTGACGTTCGCCCTGGAGGAAGACGCCGCGATCCTGCCCGACGGCACTTGGGACTGGGTGCTGCGCCGGCAGGAGGCCTTCCACCTCATCGAGCCCGGCAACACCATGTGAGTCCCGCCCGTCGAGGGCGCCTGGCCCGACATCCGCTCGCGCTTGCGGCTTGACCGACCGAACCGGTCGGATATACAGTCCGCGATGTTGAGATCAAGTCTCAACATTGTCCGATCGTAGAAATGCCCGCCCGGTGCTGACACACCGGACGGGCCATCGAACCGAGTCCCGGCAGGACCCATCAACCGCACGCGGCGTTTGACGTGTTCGACCTTGCCATTCTAGCGGCAGGCCGAGTCGACGCCAATGCAGGAGGAATACCGTGCGCCGACTTCGCCTGTTACTGCTCTGCCTCGTTTCCGCTCTTCCCACCGCGGCGTCGGCCCAGTCGCCGGCGCGCATCGAAGGCCGCGTCTCGGATGGCTCCGGCGGCGCAGTTCACGGGGCCAGGGTCACCCTGGCCGGCGCCGGTCCGGTGCGTGTCACCGAGACCGACGTCACCGGCGCCTTCGTGTTCGAGTCGGTGGGCGGAACCGCCGTCCTGACCATCAGCCGCGAGGGGTTCGCCCCGGTCAGGATTGACGTGCCCGCCGGCGCGCCGCCGTTGACGGTCGTCCTCGACGTCGCGGCCAGGGAAGAGGCGGTCGTCGTGCGGGGAGCGTCCGTGACACGCACCGCCACGAAGGTGCCGACGCCGCTCCTGGACGTCCCGCAGGCCATTGGCGTGGTGGGCAAGGACGACATGCGCCAGCTCGCCCTGACGACGATGGCCGACGTCGTGCGCTACGTGCCGGGAGTCGGCCAGGCGCAGGGCGAAGGCAACCGGGACGCCCCGGTGTTGCGCGGCAACAGCACGACGGCCGACTTCTACGTCGATGGCATCCGTGACGACGTCCAGTACTACCGCGACGTCTACAACCTGGCCAGCGTCGAAGTGCTGAAGGGTCCGAACGCCATGATCTTCGGCCGCGGCGGTGGAGGCGGGGTGATCAATCGCGTCCAACGGGTCGCCGGAGACGCGGCGTCTCGCGACATCCAGGTGCAGGCCGGGTCGTTCGGCGGGCGGCGACTGACGGCCGACGTCACCCAGCCCCTGGCGCGCGCGGCGAGCGTGCGGATGATGGGCGTCTACGAGCGCGCCGACTCCTATCGTTCGCAGGTGAGCGTCGAACGCTATGGGCTGACCCCGACGGCCACGGTCCGATTCGGCGAGGCAACGGTCCTGCGGGCGGGCGGCGAACACTTCCACGATCGACGGACCGCCGACCGGGGCGTGCCGTCCTCTCGAGGCCGCCCGGTGGCGGTGCCCCCGTCGACGTTCGTCGGAAACCCTGACGTCAGCTACGTGACCGCGACGGTCAACTCGGCCTACGTGGAGGTGGAGCGGCGCCTCGCGGCGCGCGGCACGCTGCGCAGCCGGGTGGCGCTCGGCGATTACGACAAGTTCTACCAGAACGTCTTCCCGCGGGGCGTCACGGCGGACGGCGGCTCGGTGCTCCTCGGGGGCTACAACAACGGCACGATGCGACAGAACGTCTTCAGCCAGACCGACGTCGTCGTCTCGGTCTCGACGGGAGCGATCCGCCATACCTGGGCGTTCGGCGCCGAGGCGGGCCGCCAGGTCACGGACAACCGCCGGATGACCGCCTACTTCCCGAGCGCCGGCGGGGCCACGGCGATCGCCGTCCCGCTGGCCCAGCCCACGACCACGGTCGCCACGACCTTCCAGGCCTCGGAGACCGACGCCGACAACCACGTCGTCGCCACCACCGGCGCGGTGTACCTGCAGGATCAGGCGGCGCTCGCTTCCAGGCTCCTCGCCGTCGTCGGGATGCGCGTGGACCGTTTCGGTACCGACCTCCGCGCGGCCCGCACGCCGACGTCCCTGGCGACACGTGATGTCGTGTGGTCGCCGCGCGTGGGGCTGGTCTACAAGCCGCACACGCGGGTGTCGCTGTACGCCAGTCGCGGTACGTCCTTCCTGCCGCGCGCCGGCGAGCAGTTGTCCTCGCTGTCCGCCTCGAATCAGGCACTTGAACCGGAGACCTTCCGCAACCTCGAGGCCGGCCTCAAGTGGGACCTCCCCGCCGGGGCGTCGGTGACCGCCGCCGCCTACCGGTCCATGCGCGGCAACGTCGCCGTGACCGACCCGAACGACCCTTCGATGGTCGTGCTGGTCGACGGCCAACGAGTCCGCGGCATCGAGATCGGCGCCAGCGGGCGCCTCACGAGCCGATGGAGCGTGCTGGGGGGATATGCCTACCAGGACGGCCGGATCACCCGGTCGCTCTCGCCGTCGGTCCAGGCCGGGGCGACGCTGGCCAGCCTGCCCACGCACTCGGCATCGCTGTGGAACCGCTTCGACGTGCGGCCCGGCATCGGACTGGGCGTGGCCGCGATCTACCGCGGGGCCATCTTCGCCTCGACCGACAACACCGTCACGCTGCCCGCGGTCTTCCGCCTGGACGCCGGGGTGTTCGGCCGCCTGCCGATGGGCCTGGACGTGCAGCTGAACGTCGAGAACGTGCTGGGCAGGCGCTACTTCCAGGCGGCCCACGGCAACAACAACATCATGCCCGGCTCGCCGCGCGCGATCCGGCTGGGGCTCGGGGCCCGCTTCTGATGGCGCGGCACCTCAGCCGGCGCCGGCACCCGGGAGCGGGACCGCGGCGGCGTTCGGCGTTTGCGCCGCTGTGCCGTCTGGACTACATTCCGAAGAGACCGGTCTCCCGGCCTTTCCGTCACACAGGAGCGCTATGACCCGCACATTTTCGTTCGTCGTTCTCGCCCTCTCGGTCGGCGCCTTCGCCACCGCCGGCGCGCAAAGCATGGTGCACGTGGACGTCAAGGACGCCAGCGGCAAATCGGTCGGCATGGCCATGCTTTCGCCCGCGTCCGGCGGCGGGGTCAGCGTCGCCATCAACTTCAAGGGCCTGCCGCCGGGCGAGCACGCGCTCCACTTCCACCAGACGGCGAAGTGCGAAGCCCCCTTCACGTCGGCGGGCGGGCACTTCAACCCAGGGATGAAGAAGCACGGCATGCAGAATCCCGAGGGCCCCCATGCCGGCGACATGCCGAACTTCACCGTCGCGGCGGACGGAACGGCCAAGACGACCATCGTCGACAAGAACGTCACCCTGGGCGAGGGGGCCAACTCGGTGTTCGCCAACGGCGGGACGGCGCTCATGGTGCACGCCGGCGCCGACGACATGAAGACCGACCCCTCGGGCAACGCGGGCGACCGTATCGCCTGCGGCGTCATCAGCAAGTAGGACCGCGCTCCCCGCGCGGACGGACACGACACGGGCGCGGCACACGTCGCGCCCGTCGTTCGTACGGCGTGCCGCCCGTCCTGCGCTACTCGTAGCGCAGGGCGAGGTTCGGGTCGATGCGACTGGCGCGGCGTGCGGGGATGAACCCGGCCGCGGCGGAGACGACGGCCAGCACCGCGGTGGTCGCCACGGCCATCCACGGATCGCTGCCGTCGATGCCGTATAGCTGCGAGCCCACGAAGCGCCCGAGCCCGATGGCCGCCGGCAGCCCGATGGCCAGGCCGATCGCCAGCAGCACGAGCACTTCCTTCATCACGATCCAGAGCACCTGGCCCGGATCGGCGCCGAGCGCCAGCCGGATGCCCAGCTCCTTGTTGCGCCGGGCGACGACGAAGGCCATCACGCCGTAGAGCCCCACCGACGCCAGGAGCGTCGCCAGCAGGCCGAAGCCCGCCGACAGCGACGCGATCAGGCGGTCGGTGAGCAGGGTCTCGTCGAGCTGTCCTTCGACGGTCTTCACCTGGTAGGTCGGGATGCCCGCGTCCAGCGCCGCCACCTCCCGCCGGATCTGGCCGAAGGTCGCGTCGGAGGCGCTGCGCGTCCGGACGTAGAAGGTCGCGCTGTTCTTGCCCCAGGACGGGATGAACACCTGCCGCCGGATGCCCTCGCGCGGGCCCTCGTAGAGCGAGTTGGCCGCCACGCCGACGATCTCGATGTCGAACGTCAGCCCAGGCCGATCGCCGAAGGCGAGATGCCGTCCCACCGCGCTCTGGCCCGGGAAGAAGTGGTCGGCGAACTGCTTGTTGACGATGGCCACGCGGGTGGTCGGCGTGCCGTCTGCGCCGATCTGTCCGGCGTCACCGGGCCGGAAGTCGCGTCCTTCGAGGAGTGGGATCCGCATCGTCTCGAAGTAGCCGGGCGACAGCGCGTTCATGAACGCCTGCATGTCTTCGCCGTCCTTCGCCTCGTGCCCCTCCACCGACATCGTGCTGTCCCACTCGTCGCCGCTGAGAATGGGCACGTTGGCCCAGGCGGCCGCGACGATGCCGGGCGAGCCCTCGAGGCGTTCCTTGAGCTGCGTGTAGAGCGTGGTCGCCCGCGCATCGTCGTACCCGGAGAGCGCCGGGGCCAGCTGGAACGTGACGAGGTTGTCGAGCGCCACGCCCGTCTCCGTCCCCTTCAGGTTCTGGAGACTCTGCACGAAGAGCCCGGCGCCGAACAGCAGCAGGAAGCTGAGCGCGACCTGCGCGGCCACGAGGCCCTTGCGGAGGAAGAGCGATCCGCCCGAGGCGGCGACCGAGCCGACGGTGTCCTTGAGCGTGCCCCACGTGTCGGGCCGGCTCGCGCGCAGGGCCGGCAGAAGGCCGAACACGATGCCCGTCACGGCCGTGAGCGCGAACGAGAAGACGAGAATGCGCGCATCGGGCAGCGGGCTCACGAGCAGCGGCGCGCCCTCCACCGGGATGAAGGCGATGAGCGCGCGCGTCATGGCCGCGGCCAGCGCCACGCCGACCACGCCGCCCAGCCCCGCGAGCAGCAGGCTCTCCGTGAGCAGCTGGCGGACGAGCTGCCGCCGGGTGGCGCCAATCGACAGGCGCACGGCGATCTCGCGCTGCCGGGCGAAGCCTCGCGCGATGAGCAGATTGGCGACGTTCGCGCAGGCGATGAGGAGCACGAGGCCCACCATGCACATGAGCACGATGAGGGGCGTCGAGAAGTCGTTGCGCAGCTGCGAGAAGCCGACGGCGGCGGGCACGACCCGCAGCGTGCCCTTCATGAACTGCTCGCGGACGTAAGGCGAGAAGTCCTTGGCGCCCGGCAGGGTGAGCTCGTGCTGCCGGATCTGGAGGAAGAGCCCCTGCATCGGGCCGGCGGCGGTCACGGGCGAGTAGCCGGGCTTGAGCCGCGCGAACACCTGGACCCAGCGCGTGCGCTCGTCCTCCATCTTCACCCACTCCCACTCGGGCACGACGGCGGGCTTCATCAGGATCGGCACGCGGATCTGGGGCGAGCGAGTGGGATCGAGACCGACGAACCCGGCGGCCGACACGCCGACGATGGTCATCGGGTAGTTGTTGACGAGCACCTTCCGGCCGACGACCGACGGGTCGCGGTTGAAGCGCCGGACCCAGTAGTCGTAGCTGATGACGGCCACTGGGTGCCCCTGGTAGATCCGGTCGTCCTCCTCGGAGCTGAACACGCGGCCGATGGCCGGCGGCACGCCGAGCATCGAGAAGTAGTTGCCGGACACCATCTCGCCGGTGAGCCGCTCGGTCTGGCCGTCCACGGTGACCGACGTGTCGACGACGCGCCGCGCGAGCACTTCGCTGAACGGCTCGGCCCGCTGCTGGAACTCGCGGTACATGGGGTACGAGTGCATGCGCGTCCCCATGTTGCTGCCGGCGTGCGGCCCCTGCTGGTACAGCATCACCAGCGCGTCGGGGGCCTTGATGGGGAGCTTGCGAAGCAGGATCTGGTCGAGCAGGGTGTAGATCGCGGTGTTCGCCCCGATTCCGAGCGCCAGCGACAGCACGGCGACCGACGCGAAGAGCGGACTCCGGCGGAGCCCGCGCAGGGCGAGGCGCAGATCGTGGGTGGGAAGCGTCATCCGTCACATAGACGGAAACGGCCCGGCCAAGGTTGGCGGCCGGGCCGTAGGCCCGGGAGGCCTGCTCGGGCGCGGGTTCCGGTGTCCGCGAGGTGGGACGGGCCGCTCTAGCGGGCGGCCGGGTAGCTGAACGCGATGTCGTGGAAGGTCTGGCCGCCGACCGTCGCGTCCTTGACGACGCCGCTGAACGCGGTGACGCCCTTCAGCGACGGCGCCGTGCCGCCGAACTGGGACGAGTTGCCGACCGTGTCACCCGTGAGCCCGTTGGCCGTGCTCATCAGCTCGAGCGTGGCGGCGCGGCCGCCGGGCGGCGTGACCTCCAGGGTGATCGTCTTGGCGGGAATCCGCATGACCGCGTGGCCGGGACCGTCGAGGACGTACGCCGTGAGCAGTCCGCTGGACGGGTCGTGGACGAACTCGAGCTGCCCGGCCGTGCCGAGTGCCACCGCCGTGCCGCCATGGGGGCTCGCCGGCGCGGCGGACTCCGTGAGGGTCGAGTCCTCGGGCCGCATGCCTCCGGCCTCTTCCGGCGACATCTCGCCGCTCACCTGCGGCACGATCTTCTCGGTGGGCGGTGCCGCCGGCTGCGATCCGCCGCACCCGACACTCGCCACGACAGCCAGGGCCGCCACGCTCCAGACACTGACTCGACCTGCGCTCACCATGCCCCTCCGGGGACGCGCCCGCGTCCAGGACGGCGCCCGCCGCGCCGGCCACGTCAGGATTGTAGCTGACCCCGGCGCCGGGAAGGCGCGGCGTCAGGCCGCGGCGCGGGCGTCGAGCAGCCGGCGGCCCACCAGCATCAGGTAGCGCATCGCCAGCCGCGGCATGGGCACGGCGAGTGCCGGCACCTCGTAGCCGAGCTCGGCCAGGGTCCGGTGCGCGTGCCGGTCGAAGAGGGCGACGTCCACGGGCTTCATCTCGCGCTTCCACGCGAACACCCGGCTCTGGTACGGGGCCGTGTCCACCCCGTGGTGCAGGCTGCGGGTGTCGGCCGGGATGGCCGACGACGCGCCGGCCGCGTACTGGAGCATCGCCGGCGAGTACTCCTCGTTCAGGAAGGCACAACAGCGGCGCAGCTCCCGCTCGGGCTCCTCGACGAGGCGCTCGTAGAGCACCTCCATGTACCGCGCGGGGCCCATCACCGCGCCGACGCGGCGGGCCATGGCCACGTGCGCGTCCCACCACTCGGCGGCCCGGACCACGTCGTTCGGCCCCCAGGGCAGCTTCATCACCGACAGCGCCACGTCCCGGCCGTCGCGCACGATGTGGATGAACTGGGCGCCCGGGAACATCTGATAGAGCACGTGCATCCGGTCCAGGTAGTCCGACTTGTCGCCCCACCGCGCCTTGCCCCTGGCGGCGGCGTAGCGTCCGTAGATCGTGTCCGCCACGCCCGCGACGGACCGTTCGGTCACGGCGCCCAGGATCTCATCGAGCGTGAAGCGATGGTCCCACTTCTGCAGGTTCGGCTCGGCGAGCATCGCCCCGACCAGGCGGCGGAGGTTGTCGTCGGCGTCGAGCGGTCCGAACCGGTCCGCCTGATCCTCGAAGCGGGTGAGGAAGCCGGACTCGTACGGAATCGCGAGGCGCGGGTGGTGCGTGAGCATCATCCGCAGGAGGGTCGTACCGGATCGGCCCATGCCGACCACGAAGAAGGGCGGAGGGAAGGTCATCGGCGTGCCGCATCAACGAATACCGTAGACGTACGACAACACCGTGACGGCCACGACACCGCACAGTAACGTCAACGGTCCGCCGAAGCGCACGTAGTCGAGCGGACGGTAGCCGCCCGGGCCGAGCACCATGAGGTTGGTCTGGTAGCCCACGGGCGTCGTGAACTCGCACGAGGCGGCCACCGCGATCGCCATCCCGAACGGCTCGAACGCGAATCCGGCCGCGTCGGCCGCATGCAGGGCGATGGGAAAGACCAGCACGGCGGCGGCGCTGTTGCTCAGGACGCTCGTCAACGCCCACGTCAGGAGGTAGACCGCCGCCAGGAGCAGCGTCTGGTGCCCGGGGCCGATGCCGCCCAGCGCGTACGCCGCCAGCGCCGTCGCCAGGCCGCTCGACTCGACGGCGCGGCCGATGCCGATGCCGGCGCCGATGACGACCAGCACCTGCCAGTCCACGGTGGCCCGGGCCTGGGCGCCATCGGCGCACCGGAAGAGCAGCATGCCGCCGGCGGCCAGCATCGCCGCGGTGAGCGTGTCGAGCCAGCCGAACGCCGAGGCGGCGACGAACGCGGCGAGGAGGGCCATCGCCGGCCACGCGCGTTCGTGCCGGGGCGCGGCGGCGCCCTCGTGCTCGGTGACCAGGTGGAAGGCCAGCGAATCGCGATGCCGGCGGGCGAACCCCGGGGGCGCCTCGATGAGCAGCGTGTCGCCGGCCCGGAGCCGGATGTCGCCCAGCTTGCCGCCGAGACGCTCGCCGTGCCGGTGCACCGCCACGATCACACCGCCGTAGTTCGTGCGGAATCCTCCGTCGCGGATCGTCTTGCCCACCAGCGGCGAGGCGGGCGAGATCACGGCCTCGATGAGCCGGTTGTCCTGGCGCTCGCCGAGGCTGGCCTCCCAGGTGACGGGCGTCAGGCCCCGCATCTGCTGCAGGTCCACGATCGAGTCCAGGACGCCCACGAACACCAGCACGTCGCCGCTGTGGATCACTTCGTCGGGGCCGACGGCGTGCTCCACGTCGCCCTGCCGCTCGATGTGCGCGAGGAAGAGGCCCGTCAGGTTCCGGAGCCCGGCGCCCTCGAGGCTCCGGCCGACCATCGGCGCGGTGGACGAGACGCGCATCGCCACGGTGTACTGGCGGCGGTCCTCGTCGGCGTCGATCGGCGACTGCCGGCTCGGGAGGAGCGCCCGCCCGGCGGCCAGGATGTACGCCAGCCCGGCCAGGGCCACGGGCACGCCCACGACCGAGATCGTGAACATCCCGAACGGCATGATCTGGGTCGCCCCGGGCTGACGGTTGTGCTCGAGGATGAGGCCGTTGATGACCACGTTCGTGCTCGTCCCGATGAGCGTGCAGACCCCGCCCAGGATGGCGGCGTAGGACAGCGGCAGGAACAGGCGGGACGGCGCCAGCCGGTAGCGGCGCGCGAAGCCGTCGAGCATCGGCAGGTACACCGCCACGAGCGGCGTGTTGTTCATGAACGCGCTGATGGCCGCCACGGGCAGCACCACCCGCGCCTGCGCGTCGAACTCGGACCGCGGGCGCCCCAGGAGCCGCGCGGAGAGCAGGCTCACGACGCCGCTGTGCCGCAGGCCGGCGACGATCACGTAGAGGAACGCGACCGTCAGCAGCCCTTCGTTGGAGAACCCGGAGAAGGCATCGGCGGGGCCGACGACGCCCGTGGCGAGCAGGACCGCGAGTCCCCCGACCATCACCAGGTCCGCGCCGACGCGGTTGGTGGCCAGGGCCGCCATCATCGCGCCGACGGTGGCGAGGGTGAGCCAGGCCTGCCCGCTCATCGCGGCCCTACATGTAGCCGTCGCGCCGCAGGGACTCGAGGCCGCCGTCGGCCGCATCCTGGGCCCGGCCCGAGCGCTCGGCGATGTTCTTCAACTGTCCGGTGCGGAGCTCGGCCACGATGTCGGCCACGGTGCGGGCCGTGGACGCAATCGGCGCGGTGCACGGCGCGCAGCCGAGCGACCGGTAGCGCGTGCCCGTGCCCTGATCGAAGTAGAGCGAGACCACCGGGATCTGCTCGGCCTCGATGTACTCCCACACGTTCAGTTCCGTCCAGTCGAGCAGCGGGTGGATCCGCACGTGCGTCCCCGGCGCGAAGTCCGTCTTGTACTGGTTCCAGAATTCGGGCGGCTGCTCGGCGACGTCCCAGGCGTTGTGCTTCGTGCGCGGCGAGAAGTAGCGCTCCTTGGACCGGCTGCCCTCCTCGTCGGCGCGCGCGCCGACGATGACGCCCGTGTAGGCCTCGGTGTTGGGATCGCGCTCGTAGGCGCGGGTGGCGTGGTTGAACCGGAACCGCGCGCCTTCCCCGCTCAGCGTGTCCTTCAGCGCCTGCGTCTTCAGGAGTCCGCAGCACGTCAGCCGATCGACCGCGCCGCCCGGGAACGTCCGGCCCGCGGCCAGCGCCTCGGTGTTCTGGCCGTAGATCATGGTGAGCCCCCACTCGGCCACCAGGCGGTCGCGATACGCGATCATCTCGGGGATCTTGAACGACGTGTCGATGTGAACCAGCGGGAACGGCACGTGCCCGAAGAACGCCTTGCGCGCCAGCCACAGGAGCACCGTGCTGTCCTTGCCGATCGACCAGAGCATGCACAGGTGCTTGAAGCTCGCATAGGCCTCCCGCAGGATGTGCACGCTTCGATGTTCCAGCTCGTCCAGGTGCGTCATGGCAGGGTCAGGGGCGTGAAGCCGCCGCGGGCTGGCGCTCGAGGTGCGCGAGGATCCGCGCGGCGGCGGCGGCGGGCGCCAGCGCCGCGGTGTCGATGGTGACCTCGGGCGCCTCGGGCGCCTCGTACGGATCGTCGAGGCCCGTGAAATTGGCGATCTGGCCCGCCCGCGCCCGCCGGTAGAGGCCCTTCGGGTCGCGCCGCTCGCACTCCGCGACGTCCGTGGCGACGTGGACCTCCACGAACCGGGCGCAGAGGCCGCGGACGAACTGCCGCGAGTCGCGATAGGGCGACACGAGCGTGGCCACCACCGTCACGCCGTGGGCCTCGAGGCGGCTCGCCATGTACCCGACGCGCCTGATGTGCGCGTCGCGATCCGGCCGCGTGAACCCCGTGGACGGAAACACCTCGCGGATGGCGTCGCCGTCCAGCCATTCCACGCGGGCGCCGCGCGCGCGGAGCGTGTCCACGAGCGGGGCCGCGATCGTGCTCTTGCCCGACCCGGAGAGGCCGGTGAGCCACACGACCGCGGGCGGCGGCGGGAGGAAGCCGATGGTGAAGGCGCCGTTCCGGAGGTCCGGCTTGTTGTAGACGAGGGGCGAGGCGTGCGGCGGTGCGCCGTCGGGCACGGCCCAGCGGAACACGGCGTCCCCGGCGGCCACGTCCCACTCCATGGTGGGGCCGAGGCGGATGTAGCAGTCGGCCGTTCCCTCCGCCACGAGGCAGAACTTCAGGGAGCTGCCAATCGTGATGCGCTCGCGGACTGGGTAGGCGGCGAGGAGATCGTCGAGTTCGGGAGAGCCGTGCGAGCGGCTCTCGGCCACGCGCAACCCGGCCCCGGCCGGAGGCGGGCTCGCGAACAGCCGCGCGGCCGGTTGCCCGGGCCGGTACCGCCAGCTCCCGGCGCCAGCGGCGGCGGCGTAGGTCGTGCCGTCGCGCGGGACGTGCACCACGCCAAGGACGGGCACGCCGTCCTCGAGGAGCGCGATGTTCACGGTGTACTCGGGACGGCCCGCCACGAACTCCTTGGTGCCGTCGAGGGGATCGACGAGCCAGAACCGCGTCCAGCCCGCGCGCTCCCCCTCCGCGGCGATGCGCCCCTCCTCGCTCACCACCGGAACGCCGGGCGTGAGCGACGCGAGCCCTGCCGCGATGACGGCGTGCGACTCGCGATCCGGTTTCGTCACCGGAGACCCGTCCGCCTTCGCCTCGGCCGCGATCGGCCCGGCCGCCCGCCCGGCCTCGATGACCCGGCCAGCCTCCTCGGCCAGGGCGACGATGGCCGGCAGCAGCGCCGACGGCACGGACGGACCGGCGGCTACCATGGCCGGAAGATCACCCCGCGGTCCTGCAGCATCGTCTCGACGACGTCGATGGCGTTCTGCTCGGCTGAGGGCGTCACCAGGAGGTCGCAGGCGATGTCGGTCGTGACCGACGGCCCGAGCCAGATGGTGGCGATCCGCTCGGCCGGCACGCTGACCTTCACGATCTCCAGGTCGTCCTGCGTCAGCTCGGCGGCGCTCACGATGAGCAGCACGCCGGCGTCGAGCATCAGGTGCGCCAGCTCGCCGAGGCGCCGGAAGTGCTCGGCGCGGTTCGTGGACGTGCGGTCGATGTCGGCGTCCACGCCGTAGAGCATGTTGGCCATGCCCACGAAGTAGACGTTCCGCCCGGCGGCGAAGAGGTGCGCTTCGAGCTCCTTGGCGAGGCCCTTCCTGTCGATGTCCCGATCGCCGGTCACGAACAGGAGCGTCGGCCGCTGGCTGAAGCGCTGGGCGCGGCGCTCGGGCGCGACGAGGCTGCTCTCCCATTTCTGGTTGCGCAGGAGCACCTTGCTGCGCGCCCAGTCCTCGCGGTCCGGCAGCGACTCGCGGACGATGCCGCCGCCCTGGATCTCGTAGCCGTCGATGATGACGAAGCGGCCGGTCTGCGGCAGGTCGGCGCGCAGGTCGAAGGCGATCGCGCGCTTCAGCTTCAGCACGCACTCGGCGATCTCGTTGCGCTCGACGCGCGCGCGGGCGCCGCCGGCCAGGTCCGACGCGTCGAGCACCTGCTCGATGCGCTCGACGCGCATCGGCACGCGCGCCGTGCCCAGGCGCAGGACGTAATCCTTCTGCTCCACGAGCGGCGAACGTCCGAGCCAGAACAGGCTCACGCGCATCCGCGTCGACACGAGCGGCGGCGGGTCGGCGGCCAGGGCGGCCAGTTCCCCGCGCACCGCGTAGACCTGCTCCTCCAACGTGAACCCGACGGCCTCGCCGGCTTCGGCGCGCTCGCGCGGCGGTCGGTTGAAGGCCTCGATCGCCCGGACGCGCGTCCGCTTGCCCGACGGGTAGAACACCACGTGCTCGCCGGGACGGAGGGTGCCGGTATCCACCGTGCCGGCGACGATCCGCCGGTCGTCGCCGAACTTGGTGAAGCGGTAGACGTCCTGCACGGGCATCCGGAACGCGAGCGCCGTGGGCGCGGCGGGCTCGGCGAAGCCGTCCAGCACCTCCAGCACCGTCGGGCCCCCGTACCAGGGCGTGTCGGCGCCGCGGGTCACCAGGTTGACGCCCTCGCGGCCCGACACCGGCACGAAGGCCGCCGCCGCGACGTCCACGCGCGCCAGGAACGCCGTCATCTCGGCGACGATCGCGTCGAACGCCTCGTGCGACCAGCCCACGAGGTCCATCTTGTTGACGAGCACGGCCACGTGGCGGATGCCGAGCATCGAGAGCATCGTGGCGTGGCGACGCGAGTTCTCCTGCACGCCTTCCCGCGCGTCCACGACGAGCAGCGCCGCCTCGGCGCGCGCGGCGCCCGTGATCATGTTCTTCAGGAACTCGACGTGCCCCGGCGCGTCGATGATGACGTAGTGCCGGGCCGCGCTCTTGAAGAAGACGCGCGCCGAGTCGATCGTGATGCCCTGCGCGCGCTCGTCCTTCAGCGCGTCGAGCAGGAAGGCGTACTCGAACGGCTTGGAGGTGCGGGCGCACAGCTCCCGCACCTGTTCGAGCTTGCCGTCTGGAAGGGAACCGGAGTCCGCGAGGATGCGGCCGACGATGGTGCTCTTGCCGTGGTCGACGTGGCCCACGACCACGATTGGCATCAATCCCACTGCGCGTCAGCTTAGCACGTGGGATCGGCCCGCCGCGGCGGCGCTGGCGTCGCATGTCACGGGCGCGTGACGACACGGCGCCATCGGCACGCGGGTGCATGCCCATGCGCGAGCGCGGGCCGGACTGGACGCGCGCCCAGGGCTTGGTAGACTCCGCGCATGCGAGCCCCACTTCTCGTGGCCGTGTCCACATTGGCCGCGGCGCTGCTCCTGCAGCCCGCGTCCGCCGTCACCCGCCTGGCCTCGAGCGACGGCCAGTTCTGGGACATCCAGGACACGTCGCCCTGGGCGCAGGACAGCGGCGGCATCGCCACCGGGGGACGGGCGAATCCCTTCAACGGCTTCGGCTACCTGAAGCTCGAGGTCCGGCACGGCGCCGGCGCCGCCCCGACCGTGGTGAACCGCTACCTGCACGGCTTCGGCCTGGCCCACGACGGAGAGCGGTTCGACAGCATCACCCCGGTGCTGGCCGATGGCGTCGTCGTGGCGCGGGCGATCTTCGCGCCCTCGGGCGAGGACTACCTGCGCTACTACGACAGCTTCTTCAACGCGACGCCGGAGCCACGCGTGGTCGAGGTGGCGTGGGGCGGCGCGACCGGCGCCTACGAAGACGGCGGCCTGGTGGCGGTGGCGGTCACGTCGAGCGGCGATCGCGTGATCGACCAGCGCGACACCTTCGTCACGGTCATGCAGAACGCCCGGCAGGCCGCCGACCCGATGCAGGGCCCGTCCGGCCACGGCCCGTCGGCGCACGTCCTCGGCGATGCCGCGGCCGCGTCCGTGTTCCAGCGGGCCGGCGACATGTACGCCAACCCGTTCACCGACGCCTATCCCGGCTTCGACCCGGCGCACGTCGGCTACGTGTTCCGCCTCGAGCTGGGACCGGGCGAGACCAAGGCCCTGGTCACGTTCGTGGCCAAGGGCCTGAGCGAGGTGTACGACCCCCGGGGCGGCTTTCCCATCCCGCGCCGGGACGGGCTGCTGTCCACCTGGAGCGAGCCCGTGTACGCGGGTGCCGACGCGCGCGTGCCCGCCGCCGGCAGCGAGATCGCCCGCGTGACCGGAATCGCGCGGCGGCTCGTCGCGTCTCCGGACATGCGCGGCCTCACGCCGTATCAGCGCGGGACGGTCGTCAACTGGACGCCGCTGCCGGGACAGCCGCCCCCGCCAATCCCGGTGGTCGGGCAGAGCGTGGTCGGCCTCCAGACGGCCATGGGCGAGGGCGCGACGACCAGCGAGGACATCGTGCGCGAGTACCTGACGCGCGCGACGCTGTACGACCGCAACGGCCCGACCTTCCGCGCCATCCTCGCGCTGAATCCGCACGCGATCGCCGACGCCCGCGCGCGCGACCGCGAGCGGCTCGGAACCGGACCGGGCACCGGCCGGGTGCGCAGTCTCTTCCACGGCGTGCCCATCGTGCTCAAGGACAACATCGACACGACGGAGCTGCCGACGACCGGCGGCGCCCTGGCCCTCCGCGACCACTACCCGCGCGTGGACTCTCGCGTCGCGGCCCGGATGAAGGCGGGCGGCGCCGTGATTCTCGGCAAGGCCAACCTCGACGAGTTCCCCTTCGGCGACTTCGGCGTGAGCACCGTCGGCGGGACCGTCGGGAACGCCTACGACCCATCACTGTCCACGTCGGGATCGAGCGGAGGCAGCGCGACGGCGGTGGCCACCAGCCTGGCCACGCTCGCCTTCGGCACCGACACCTGCAATTCGCTCTCGAATCCCGCCGGCTTCGCATCGCTCGCCACGATCCGGACGACCCGGGGCTACACGAGCCGCGCCGGCGTGATGCCGCTCAACACCTACAACGACGCCGTGGGACCGATGGGCACGTCCGTCGTGGACATCGCCTACGCGCTCGATCTCGTGACCGGCATCGACCCGGCGGATCCCGCCACCCTCGAATCGGTCGCGCACACCGGTCCGCCCTTCGCCGCCGGCCTGGCCACCGCGACGCTGAAGGGCGCCAGGATCGGCCTGTTCCGACAGCGCTTCGTGGGCATCACGGGCGAGCGCGAGGCGGCCGCCATCCTGGACCGGGTCGCGCAGGAGTTGCAGGCCGCGGGCGCGACCGTGGTGGACGTGGCGATCGCGGACTACGACGAGGCCTACGACAAGGCCCGCGGTTCGGCGCCGGGATCGCTCAAGGCCGGCTGGGAGGCCTACCTCGCCCGCGGGGCGCAGCCCGGCGAGACGGTCATGACGATCGAGGAGCTGATCCGGTCCGGCAAGATGGCGCCCGGCGGCCAGCGCCGGCTCGAGGGGGCCCTGCAGCCGCCGCCGGCGGGACAGACGACCGCGGGCTTCTTCGCCGCCCGCGCCGGCTACCGGGATCTGATCGTGGCCGCGATGGACGCCCAGAAGGTGGACGCCCTGATCTATCCCGCGAACCAGGCGCGGCCGCACACGCACGAAGGTGGCGCCCAGCGCTATGGGAGCGAACCCGGCACGTGCCAGGAAAGCGCCTACACCGGGCTGCCGCAGGTCACGGTGCCCGCCGGCTTCATGGGCGACCGGTATCCGGTCGGCGTGTCGTTCCTCGGCCGCCTGTGGGACGACCGGCACGTGCTCCAGCTCGCCTACGCGTACGAGCGCGCGACGCGGCACCGGCGGCCGCCGACCACGGCGAGGTGAGAAGCACGGAAGGAGAAGGCGCGGGGACGCCGCCGGCGTGGCGGCGTCCCCGGACGAACGGTCGGACTACGGGATGGTGATCGACCGCACCGCCGTCGGCACGCTCGTGCCGCACGCGTGCGTGGACTGGACGGTGAAGTTGTACGTGCCCGGTGGCACGGCGGCACTCAGGAACTTCGTCGCCACCGGGAAGCTGCCGGCGAAGGCGCCCGTGACGTTCACGACGTAGCCCAGCGGCGCCGCGCCGGTCGTCGGCGAGTCCCACAACAGCGACAGCTGGTTGCCGACCTTGTAGACCACGAAGTCACTCGGCGGCTGGGGTGCTCCAGAACAGGTCGTCGGAATGGTGATGCTGACGGGCGCCGACGCCGTGCTCGTGCCCGCGGCGTTGGTGGCGCGCAGTCGGAGCTGATAGCTGCCGCCGGGCACGCCAGGGAACACGAGCGAGTCCGTCACCGACGACAGCGGCACGGTCCCGGCGAGCGATCCGGTCACGTCGAGCGCCAGGCCCGTCGGGGTGCCGCCCGTGAACGTGTTGCGCCACGTCATGGCCAGCGTCGAACCCGACACGCTCGCCAGGACATCGGCCGGCGTCGCCGGCGCGGCCGGCACGTTGACGGCGATCGGCACTTCGTTGGAGGGACCGCTGGTCTGCGCGCCATTCCTCGACCGGGCGCGAATGTAGAAGGAGCCGCTCGGCACGCCCGAGAGCGTCGTCACCGGGTTGGCGCTGCCCAGGGGCACCGACGCCAGCGTCTGGCCCGGACTGACGCCGCCTTCGAGCACGTAGTCGGTCGGCGCGGGGCCGTGGATGGGCGGAGCCCAGCGGAAGGACACATCGTTTCCGGAGACGTTCGCGGTCCGCAGGATCCGGGGCGGCTGCACCGGCGTCGACAGGGTCAGCTGATAGCTCGCGCCCTCCTGACCCGGCGTGGCGTTCATCACGACGAGATCGAAATACTGGCCCGCGGTGACGGTCATCGAGAACGACACCGTCGAGCCCGGCGCCGAGGTGGCTCCACCGGAATCCGCCAGCCATTCCGCGGAGGAGGGGAAAAAGCCATGCCCGTAGGCGGCGACCGCGAGTGATGCCGCACTGCCGCTGGTGTTCCGCAGGGTGACCGTGAGGCACGTCGACACAGGCACCATCACCGGGAGAGCGTCCACACGGAACGGCCCGCTGCCCTGGGGAGCCGGGGCCGGCTTGTTCGCGCTGCACGACGTGGCCGGAGCCGGGAGCGCGGGAATCTGCGTCGACTGGAAGCTCGACGTGAAGGCGAATGGCGGCATGTTGCCGGGAAGCGTCGCGTCCAGCGTCGAGGCATTGACCGTCGTGAGCGGGTCGTCGATCACGAGCTGATAGCTCTGCCCCTCCGTTGGCGTGGGCGAGAACACCGCGATCGCGTAGGTCTGCCCAGCGACCAGGTCCACCGAGAGCACCGCGCCCTGGGCGATGCCGGACGACCCGGAATCCGCCAGGTAGTTCGCCGACGCGTCGGCCGGGTCGAACGACGAATGCACCGACACGTGGACGAAGTCGCTCGTACCGCCGTTGACCCAGACACGCATCGTGTGGCAGCGGGTTTCGCGTGCCCGGAAGGTGTAGACGTCATACCGGAAGGAGCCCGTCCCGAACGGGCCAGGCGCCGCTTTCGACACGCCGCATTGCGACGAAACGCCGTCACGAAACAGCCGTGCCGACGTCGTCGTCGTCAGCTGTCCGGAGTAGAACTCGGACTGCGGGGGCGCGGTCGCATCCAGGGTGCCCTGGATGACCTGGGCGCTGGCGATGTCCACGGCCGAGGCCGCGAGGACCAGCGCGAGCACCCGGGCGCCAGCAACAACCACGTTGAGTCGCTTCACAAGGGTTCTCCTTCCGCGGACCCCACCTGCGGGTCCGCAATCGCACCCGATCGATGGGCCCCGGGTGCCGTGTGCGAGCGCAAGGGTAGCGCGGTGGCGACCAGGCGCGCCAGCCTGACCGGCAATCGTGCGCAGCGACGAAACAGGGGCGCACGGTCCTGCACTCGCCCGGATCGGAACCCGACTATTGCCTGCAACGTAGACATGATTTAGCCTGCATTGCAGACATGAAGCCCACGCCCACTCCCTACGTCGGTGAGTTCGAGTACTCGGTCCTCCTCGCGGTCCTGCACATGGACGGCGGCGACGATGCGTATGCCGTGCCGATCCGGGCGCTCCTCGAGGAGCGCACCGGGCGGCCCGTCGCCCGCGGCGCCCTCTACACGGCCCTCGAGCGCCTCGAATCCAAGGGGTGCCTGCGGTCGCGGATGGGCGATCCCACCGCGGAGCGCGGCGGCAAGGCTCGGCGGTATTTCACGGTGACGCCGCTCGGGGTCCGGGCCCTCAGGTCGATGCATGCGTCGCTGGCCAACCTGTCACGCGGTCTCGAAGCCGTCCTGGAGCAGCCATGACGTTGACACACACGCCCCCGGCCACCGCCGAACGCCTGCTGCGCGCCACGGTGCGCGACGACGAGTGGCGCGAGTCGATCACGGGGGACCTCAGGGAAGAATTCGCCGCCGTCGCCGGGGTGCGCGGCCGGGCGTCCGCGCGCCGGTGGTACTGGCAGCAGGTCCTGCCCCTCGCGATCCGGTTCCTCGTCTCTCGCCTCGTGCCGTCGGCGGCCCCGCCGCGCCGCCGGATCACGATCGTCGAGCTGGAACGCGCGTCGACGCTGGGCAGCGGCTGGGGGCGCGAGTTCCGACACGCCTGGCGCGCCCTGGCGCAGCGGCCGGCCTTGAGCGCCGTGATCGTCCTCACGCTGGCGGTCGCGCTGGCCGCCAACGCCGTCATCTTCAACCTGGCCGACGCGCTGTACCTGCGGCCGTTCCGCTTCCAGGACGTCGACCGCCTGGTGATGGTGGTGGCCGACGAGGTCGGCGTCAGGCCGTTCATCGACCGTCAGTCGGTCGCGCCGGCCGACTTCGTGGACTTCACCCGCCGCGCGGCGACGGTCACGTCCCTGAGGGCCGCCGACTGGTGGGACCCGAACTTCTCCGGCGTGGACCTGCCCGAGCAGGTCCCCGGCTTCAAGGTGAGCCCCGGGTACTTCGAGCTGCTCGGCGTGGCGCCGCTCCTCGGGCGCACGTTCACGGCCGACGAGGGCCGCCCCGAGGCCGGACGCGTCGTGATCCTGTCCCACGCGTTCTGGGTGCGCCAGTTCGCGGCCGACACCGGGGTGCTCGGCCGCACCGTCCGCCTCGACGGCGAGGCGTACGAGGTGATCGGCGTCATGCCGCCGCGCTTCGCGATTCCTTTCGGCGCCGACGTCTGGGGGCCGCTGGCGAGCGACGAGGCCACGTGGGCCCGGCGCGATCGCGGCTACCTGATGGCCTTCGGCCGGCTCACGCCGGGCCAGACGATCGCTTCGGCGGACGCGGAGTTCCGGGGCATCGCCGCCCGGCTGGCCGTCGAGTACCCGGAGACGAACCGCCGGCGGCCCGCCTCGGTCGTCGGCTTCACGAGGGGCATGGGCGACGAGGGCGTCGGCCCGTTCGTGGCCATCTGGCAGGCGGCCGCGCTGCTCCTCCTGCTGGTCGCGTGCGCGAACATCGCCAACCTCCTGCTGGCGCGCGGCACGGAGCGCCAGCCCGAGTTCGCCGTCCGCCTGGCGCTGGGCGCGGGCCGCGCACGGCTCGTCCAGCAGCTGTTCATCGAGGGGCTCTGTCTGGCGACGCTGGGCGTCGGCCTGGGCGCCGGCCTCGCCGCCGTCGCCGCCCGCTACACGCGTTCGTTCCTGCCGGCCGACATCGTGCGCTTCGTCCCGGGCTACGAGTTCCTGGGCCTGGACACCGGCGTCCTCGGCGCGATGGCGGCCCTGGGCGTTCTGGCCACCGTGGCGTTTTCGCTGCTTCCCGCCCTGCACCTGACGGGATCGGCGACCGCGCTCTCGGCCTTCGGATCCACGCGGTCCGCGACGGCGCCGCGCAACCGGCAGTGGCTGCGCTCGACGCTGGCCGGCGGCCAGGTGGCGCTCGCCCTCACACTGGCGGTGGCCACGGCCCTCATCCACGGAGCCGTCGACACGGCCGTGAACGGCGCCTTGGGCTTCGACAAGCGGGGACTGGCGACGGCGCAACTGACGCTGCCCGAGCGCCCCTACGAGTCGCTCGAACGCCGCCGGCAGTTCGTGGACGCCGCGCTCGAACGGCTGCGCGGGCTCCCGGGCGTCACGAGCGCGGCTGCCGTGTGGTCGCTGCCCTACGGCGGGAGCTCGTCGTCCCGTCCGTTCACGCCCGAGGGGGCGCCCGCCGACGCGCAGGCCAAGGACGTCGGGTTCCAGCGGGCGACGCCCGACTACTTCGCCACCTTCGCCGTGCCCCTGCTGTCGGGCCGCGGGCTGACCGACGCCGACCGACCCGGCACGCCCGAGGTCGCCGTGGTGAGCCGGCTTCTCGCCGAGCAGTACTGGCCGGGGACCGATCCCCTCGGGCGTCGATTCCGCCTCGCGAACGACGGCCCGTGGATCACGGTGGTGGGCGTGGCCGGCGACGTGATTCAGGACTGGTTCACGGGCCGCTCCGAACCCACCGTGTACCGGCCGATGCGGCAGGACCCGCCGCTGTCGATGACGCTCGTGGCACGAACGACGGCGCCGCCCGGCGCGCTCGCCGCCGAGATCCGGCGCGCCGTGTCGGCGATCGATCCGGATCAGCCGGTCCTCAAGGCGGCGTCGATGGACGAGGTGGTGGACGAGCGCCTCGCGGGCGTCGGCTACTTCGCGACCATCCTCACGGTGATGAGCGGAATCGCCCTCGCTCTGGCCCTGACGGGCATCTACTCGCTCATGGCCTATCTGACGGCCCGCCGCACGAAGGAAATCGGCGTCCGCGTGGCCCTGGGCGCCACGGCGCGGCAGGTCCAGCGGCTGGCCGCGAGCCGCGCGGCTGGCATCGTCGCCGGTGGGGTGGTGGCCGGCGCGGTGCTGGCCACGGCGCTCGGGCGCGTCATGCAGTCGGTGCTCTTCGGTCTCGTCAGTCCCAGTGCCGTGGTCGTCGTGACCGCGGTCGTGGCCCTGGCGGTCGTGACGATGGCGGCGGGCTACCTGCCGGCGCGCCGGGCCGCGGCGCAGGATCCCTGGCAGGCGCTGCGGATCGAGTGAACTGGCGTGCCTCCCTGGGAGGCACGCCGCGGTTTTCGCCGGTCGAAGTGGCGCGGCGCCGCCCTTCCCTCCTACACTTCGGCGCGGTGCCTTCGCCGAGCCGCTCCGCCCCCTCCCGGCAGACCGACGCCGGTCTCGCGCTGGCGGTCGCGCTCGTGGCCGCCCTGGGGTGCCTCGCGGGCGCCTCGCGCATCAACCCACAGCTCGTCCTGACCGACGATCTCTGGAACGTCTGGTTCGACGCCGACCCGTCGGTCTACTTCGTCAGCATGACCAACCGGGTGAGCGCGCACTGGGGCGCGAACGTCCATCCGATGCTGGCGTTCTTCATGTACCCCCCGGTGTTCGTGCTGACGCGCCTGTTTCACTTCGGGAAGCCGGACGCCGCCCAGATCTGGATGGCCGTCGTCGCGGGCCTGTGGGCGGGCAGTCACGTGGTCCTCGCCCGGGTGCTCGGCTGCCGCCGCGTCGACGCCGCGCTGATGGGACTGCTGGCGGCCGTATCGAGCGCCGCGATCTTCATGACCGTGGTGCCCGAGTTCCATCCGTTCGGCGGCGTGACGGTGACGCTCGCGCTGCTCGGCGCCGCACTGCTGCGCGACCAACCGGCGCCCGTGGCGTGGCTCGCCGCGCTGAACGCGCTCGCGGCGTCCGCCACGGTCACCAACTGGCCCCTCGGCGCGCTCGCGGCCTGGCAGTCCGCAGGCTGGCGGCGCGCCGCCGCTGCGGTGGCCGCCAGCGCCGTGCTGCTCCTGGGGCTGTCGTTCGTGCAGCGACTCGCCTTCCCGAGCGCGTCGTGGTTCCTGCTGAGGTCCGAAGGCTACGCGGCCGTGTCGAGCCGGCCGCCGACCCCGTCACGGCTCGCCGATGTCGCCGCCGGGTTCCTGGTGCATCCCGTGGTGATGCCGGCCATCGGCGGCCTGGACCCCGGCCCGGGCCGGCGCGTGGGCTCGGAGCGGTGGCCCTATCGCGCGATTTCCGTGCAGCACGCCCGGCTCACGCCGGCCTCTCCGTGGGGCGCCGTCGCCTTCGCCCTCTGGCTGGCGGCACTCGCCGCAGGCGCCCTGGCCTGGTATCGGCGGCGGCGGGCGTGGTGGGTACCGCCGGCGGCGCTCGTCTGCCAGGCCGCGCTCTACGCCATTTTCGGGGACGAGACGTTTCTGTACGGCCTCAACTGGCTGCCGCTGCTCCTGGCGGTCGTGGCCGTGGGACTCGCCGAGACCCGCGGGCCGGCGCTGCGGGCCGCGGTCGCGCTCCTGGTCGTGCTGGCCGCCGCGAACAACGCCGGCGCCCTCGCCACCGCGGCCGACATGCTTCGGCACCCCGACCGGTACCCGGTCCTGGCCCTCTCCCAACCGCCTCCAACGCAGGGCCGGTAAGGGACCGACGGAAAACATCCAGAAGCGCTAGCGTGTGACAAGCCATGACACATAAAAGAAGTAAGTCTTATCGATACTGAATTATTTGTAGGATTGATTTATTCTGGCCAGATACCTTAGGGTGACAATAAGAGATCACCTCATGAGGCTGACTGGCGCGCAAATTCTCTGGGAGTCCCTCGTCCGCGAGGGCGTGACGTGCGTGTTCGGGTATCCCGGCGGGGCCATCCTGCCCGCCTACGACGCGATGCTGGACTACCCGATTCGCCACGTCCTCGTCCGGCACGAACAGGGCGCGGCGCACATGGCCGATGGGTACGCCCGCGCGACCGGGCAGGTGGGCGTGGCCATCGCGACATCGGGGCCGGGGGCGACCAACCTCGTGACCGGCATCGCGACGGCGATGATGGACAGCTCGCCCGTCGTCTGCATCACGGGACAGGTGGGCAGCCGGCTGATCGGCTCCGACGCGTTCCAGGAATGCGACATCACCGGCATCACGCTGCCGATCACGAAGCACAACTACCTGGTGACCGCCCCCGAGGACGTCGCCGGCGTGGTGCGCGAGGCCTTCCAGGTGGCGCGCTCGGGCCGGCCCGGGCCGGTGCTCATCGACCTGACGAAGGACTGCCAGCAGCGTGCGTGCGAATTCGAGTGGCCCGACGAAGCGCCGCCGCGTCAGCGTCCGGACCTGCGCCCCGGAGACGGGGAGCTGGCGCGCGCGGTCGAGCTCATCGGCCAGGCGAAGCGCCCCCTGATCCTGGCCGGCAACGGCATCATCGCGTCGGGGGCCAGCGATCTGGTCCGGCAGTTCGCCGAACACGCCGACATTCCGATCGCCATGACGCTCCTCGGCATCGGCGGCGTGCCCGCGTCGCACCCGCTGAACCTGGGCATGATGGGCATGCACGGCGAGGCGTGGGTCAACTCGTCCATCCAGGAGGCCGACCTGCTCATCGCGCTCGGCATGCGCTTCGACGATCGCGTGACCGGCAACGTGAAGACGTATGCCCTGCATGCGAAGAAGATTCACGTCGAGATCGACCGCGCGGAGATCAACAAGAACGTCCGCGTGGACGTCGGGCTCGTGGGCGACGTCGGGCAGATCCTCCAGGCGCTCCTGCCCCGCGTGGAACGCGCCAATCACGCCGAGTGGCGAGCCTACATCGACCGGCTGAAGGGCGACTCGGCCGTCCGCGACATCCAGAACCTGCCGGACAACGGCCATCTGTACGCCGCGCACGTGATCCACGACCTGTGGCGGGAGACCGGCGGCAACGCCGTGGTCGTCACCGACGTGGGCCAGCACCAGATGTGGGAGGCCCAGTACTACCGCCACGACCAGCCGCGATCGCTCGTCACGTCCGGCGGCCTGGGCACCATGGGCTTCGCGCTGCCGGCCGCCATCGGCGCCAAGGTCGCGCGGCCCGATGCCGAGGTGTGGGTGGTCGTGGGCGACGGCGGGTTCCAGATGACGATGGCGGAGCTGGCGACCATCGCGCAGGAAGGGCTCGACATCAAGGTGGCCATCGTCAACAACGGCTACCTCGGGATGGTCCGGCAGTGGCAGGAGTTCTTCTACGAACGCCGCTACGCGGCCACGCCGCTCTCGAGCCCCGACTTCGTGAAGCTCGCCGAGGCCTTCGGGCTGATGGGCGTGCGGGTGACCGAGCGCGCCGGCGTGGTGCCGGCCGTGCAGGCCGCCCGGGCTCACACGGGCACCGTCGTGATCGACTTCCGCGTGGAGCAGGAGGACACGGTCTACCCGATGGTGCCGGCCGGCGCCGATCTCCACGCGATGATCCGGCGGCCCAGCGTCCTCGCCGAGACCGGAGCCGACCAATGACGACCTTCGTCGTGCACGTCGAGAACAAGCCCGGCGTCCTGACCCGCGTCGCCTCGCTCTTCAGGCGCCGCGCCTACAACATCGAGTCGCTGACGGTCGGCCACACCGAAACGCCTGGCGTCTCGCGGATGACGATCGTCGTCGACACCGACGACGAAGGCGCCCACCACGTGCAGGCGCACCTGTACAAGCTCGTCAACGTCCTGCGCGTCGACAACGTGAGCGTGCGGCCGGCCGTGACGCGCGAGCTCGCCATGGTGAAGGTGGCGACGACGGCGCAGACGCGGCCGGAGCTCTTCCAGCTCGCCGACGTGTTCCGGGCGCGCGTGATCGACGTGTCGCACGACTCGCTCGTCCTGGAGATCACGGGCGGCGAGGCGAAGCTGGACAAGCTCCTCGAGGTGCTCGAACCCTACGGCGTCCTCGAGATGGCCAGGACGGGCACCCTTGCCATGGCGCGCGGCGCGGCCGCGGCGGCCGACGGGACCCAGGCCGCCGGGCCCGGCGCGGCCGACGTCGAGCCTCAGGACCTGGCGTATTCCGTGTAACACCGCCGGCGGAGGCGCCGCCCCGCCCGCCCTTCTGGAGATCCGTTCCGCATGGCCACCATCTACTACGACAAGGACGCCGACCTCGCGCCGATCCGGGCCAAGAAAGTCGCCGTCATCGGCTACGGCTCGCAGGGCCACGCGCACGCGCTGAACCTGCACGACAGCGGCGTGGACGTCCGCGTCGGCCTCCATGCCCGGAGCGCGTCGGCGGACAAGGCTCGCGCGGCCGGCCTGCGCGCCGTGTCCATCGCGGACGCGGCGGCCGAGGCCGACGTGATCATGATGCTCATCCCGGATACGACGCAGGGCGAGATCTACGCCAGGGACATCGCGCCGCACCTCACCGCGGGCAAGATGCTGATGTTCGCGCACGGGTTCAACATCCGCTTCGGCATCATCACACCGCCGGCGAACGTGGACGTCGCCATGGTGGCGCCGAAATCGCCGGGCCATCGCGTCCGGGAGCTGTACGAAGAGGGCGCGGGCACGCCCGCGCTCTTCGCCATCCACCAGGACCCGACGGGCCACGCCCGCGAGCTGACGCTCTCCTACGCCAAGGCCATCGGCGTGACGCGGGCTGGAGTGCTCGAGACCACCTTTGCCGAGGAGACCGAGACGGACCTGTTCGGCGAGCAGTCGGTGCTCTGCGGCGGCACGAGCGCGCTCGTGAAGGCGGCGTTCGACACGCTGGTCGAGGCCGGGTACCAGCCCGAAATCGCCTACTTCGAGTGCATGCACGAACTGAAGCTCATCGTGGACCTCATGTACCGCGGGGGCCTGAACTACATGCGCTACTCGGTGAGCGACACGGCCGAGCACGGCGACTACACCGGTGGGCCGCGCGTGGTGACGGCCGAGACGCGCGCCGAGATGAAGCGCATGCTCGACGACATCCGGAGCGGGCGCTACGCCACGCTGTGGATGGACGAGCACAAGGCGGGCCGGCCGTCGTTCACGGCGACGCGCGTGGCCGAGCAGCAGCTCCTCATCGAGAAGGTGGGCGCGGAGCTCAGGGCGATGATGCCGTTCCTGAATCCCGTGACCGTCAAGCCCGAGGACCAGCGGCAGCCGGTGGGATAATGCCGGGGCCCGGGGCCCGGGGTTTCGGGGCCGGACGAGCGCCGCGCGTTGGACCGCCGACCAGGAACGATCGCGGAGGCCGGCGCATCGAGGACAATCACCCGATGTCCCGAGCCGGACTCGTCACCGCCCTTCTCGCCGCCACGCTGGCCACCGCCTGTCAGGCGCCGCCGCCTCCGCCGCCCGCCACTGGCAGGGCGCCGGCGGCCGCGATCGACCGCGACCTCCTGGACGTGACGGTGGCCGGTCTCCACCGCCTGTACGAGGAGAAGCGGTACACGGTGACGCAGGTCGTGCAGTGGCACCTCGACCGCATCGATCGCTACAACGCCGTCTACGGCGCCATCGAGACGCTGTTCCGCGAGGACGCGCTGGCGCGGGCCGCGGCGATCGACGCCGAGCTCTCGCAGGGCGGGCCCATCGCCGCGATGGGGGCGCTGTGGGGGGTGCCGATCGTGATCAAGGCCAACACGAGCATCGCCGGCACCATCACGACGGCGGGCTGGCAGGGATTCCGGCTGCCCGGCCACGAGCTCGTGGCCCCGAAGGACGCGCCGATCGTGGCGAAGTTCAAGGCGGCCGGCGCCGTGATCCTGGGGCACACGAACATGCCCGATCTCGCCAACAGCGACACCAATCGGGGCACGTCGTTCGGGCGGACCGGGAACGCCTACGACGTCCGCTTCTCGCCGGGTGGATCCTCGGGCGGGACCGTGACGGCCGTCGCCGCGAACTTCGCGGTGCTGGGCAACGGCACCGATACGGGGAACTCGATCCGCATGCCGGCGGCGACGAGCGCCCTCGTCGGCGTCTTCCCCACGCGCGGGCTCGTCAGCATCGCCGGGATCGCGCCCCTCGACTGGCTCCTCGACAACACCGGACCCATCGCGCGCACGGCGGCCGATGCCGCAATCGCGCTGCAGGTCATGGCTGGAGAAGACCCGCTCGATCCGCGCACCGCGGGCGTGCCGGCAGCGGCCCGGCAGTTGCCCGACGCGGCCGCCCTCGACGCCGCGACCCTGACAGGCAAGCGGTTCGCCGTGCCGGCCTTCATCCTCGCCGGCGAAGGCGTGCCCTTCCACGGGATTCCCGTGGACGTCCCCGATCGCGCGGCGGAGGCCATCCGCCACGGGGCCGACATGCCGCTGGCGCCCGAGACGCGCGAGATGTTCATGAAGGCCCTCGAGGCGCTGCGGACGGCGGGCGCCGAGGTCGTCATCGACGACACCGTGCTGCCGGCCGCCTTCGCGCGCACGGCCAGCCGTGTGGCCACGTACGCGTACATGAAAGACGGCACCGACCAGTTCCTGGCGGGCTTCGGGCCCGCGGAGTATCACTCGTCCGAGGAGTACCAGGCGGCGGTCGGCGCGCCGCTGTACACCTCGTCCGTCGGCACCGAGGACGGCTTCCGGCGGCTCGGCGGGGTGACCGTCGAGCAGCGGGTGCTGGCGCGCGATCCGGACGCGGAGCGCCGCTACCACGCGCCGCGACGCGCCACGCTCGCGGCGTACCTCGAGCCGCTCGACAGGCTGCAGCTCGACGGCTACGTGTATCCGGCCATCCAGATTCCGCCGCCCGACGAGACCATGCCGCAGGACGGCCGCCTCAGCGAGGGCCCGCACTCGGCGACCAGCTGGGTGAACATGATCGGCGTCCCCGCCGTGGTGGTCCCCGCCGGCGTCTACGCGAGCGGTCTGCCCTTCGGCCTGGAGTTCTCGGGACGGCCGTGGACGGACGCCGACCTCCTCGGCGTGGCGTCGGCCTGGGAGCGGGCCACCCACCTCCGGACGCCGCCGGTGCTCGTCGAGCGGGGGCTGCTGCCGATCACTCCAGCCCGCGCGCGGTAGCGCGCACGCGCGGCCGACTGGTCGGGCGTCCGGCGCGCGACCCCGCTGGGCAGCCTGCGGGCGACCAGTCCCGCCGGGTCGGCGGCCGCGCCGATCGCCGTCATCACGCCGGGCTGGGCGAGCGCCGGCGGGTTCGTCGTGGCGAGCGTGAGGGAGATCGTCGTGGCCGTCTCGCGTTCGGTGGCGTGGAGGCAGGCGCGGTGCGTGACCGGACGTCGCAACGGCGCATCACTTCGCCAGCGGGTCCGGACGAAGCTGGAAGTGGGCGGCAAGCGGCTTCGTGCCCTTCCCGCCCTCGATGAGCCACGGCGTCCTGTCGCCGTTGGCCGCCCAGAGCCCCCGGCCCTTCCAGCCGGCGTTGGGATCGTCGATGCGGCCGTCGAAGCCCTTCGCGTAGAACCCGAGCGGGTACGGCACCCGCAGGACCACCATGCGGCCGCCGGCGTACGCGATGAGCCCGTCGTTCAGGTTGCCCGTGGACATCGGCACGTCCTTCCCCAGGCCGAACGTGTCGTGCTGGTCCACCCACGAGTAGTAGCTCGACTCGGCGCTGTTCTCGCCGAGGCCGCGGAAGCCGGGGCCGGGGTACTGGTGGAAGGACCAGCCCTCCGGGCAGTGGTCGCCGGTGGCCGCCGGTCCGTTCAGGGGCGCCGTGCACTTGCGCCGATCGAAACTGCCGATGTGCCCGCTGCCGAGCGAGACCCACACGACGCCCTGGCTGTCGATGTCGCCGCCGCGCACGCCGAAGCCGGGCATGGGCACGCGGTAGATCTCGGCCAGCGCCGTGGACGGCGGGTTGGCGCCGGGCGCCACCCGGACGACGGCGCCCGGCACGCCCATCACCGCGCCCCAGACGGAGCCGTCCACGGGACTCGGCATCACCGCGTAGAACGGCGCCACGATGCGCGTGTCCTTCGTCCGATCCGGCGGCTGGTTCGGCTCGACGTAGGCGTCGCGCCGGCCGTTGCCGTTGGTGTCGAGGACGAGCGCGGTCCACCCCTGCGCCTTCGCCGCGTCGCCCGTCTCGGCGAACGTCTTCGTGTCGAACCACCCCACCACCTGTCCGCCGCCGCTCGTCCAGATCGTGTCGTGGTCGTCGTAGCCGAACTGCAGGTGGTGCGTGGAGAAGCACGTCTCGGCGAACGAGTACTGCATGGTCCGGGGATCGAGCACGGCCAGGTGCCGGATGGCGCGGTCCAGCGGGAACGCCTTCGCCGAGGGGTGATCCGAGCCGGCGCGGCACCACGCGGGGTTGTCGTTCCCGCGCACCGACGCCGCCAGCCACAGCCGGCCGTCGCCCCCGAACATCGAGTTGTGGTTGTTGACGCGCGTCTCCCACAGCCGCTCGTCACCCCAGTACGGCGAGGGATCCAGCACGTCGAGCGCCGCCGCGTGCCCGGGCCCGAGGTTCAGCGGCATCTCCGGGTCGCGCACGGGCGCGTGGAACGTCGTCGCCGTGTTCTTCACCGGATCGAGGATGGGCAGGTCGTCCGAGCTGTACTCTGGCGACCCGAACAGCGGCCCGTTGGCGTTCACTGTCGGGTTGCGGCGGTCGCTGGCGATGAGGTCGTGCAGGTACTGCTTCTCGTTCATCCAGTCGCGCAGCGTGACGACGATGTTGCGCTCGACGCCCTCCGGCCGCGGCGGGGTGGCGAACGGGAGCTCGCCCTTGGCGACTCGGTCGGTCCAGTCGCCGTAGCGCTCGTAGGCCACGTCGCCCAGGTTGTTCAGCTGGCCGGACATGAGCTGCCCGGCCTGACCCGACCGGACGCGTCGCCGCCAGGCGTCGGCCCCGGTGGCGAATGTGCCGAGCGACGGCGGGATCGTCCGCGTCGAGAGCTGTCCCAGCTGGTGGCAACCGATGCACCCCGTGTTCTTCATCGCGCTCACCCACTGCGCCCGTGAGAGCCGCGCCGGAATCGGCCCGCGGCCACCGAACTGATCGTCCGCCGGAATCGAGAGCATCGAGTACCAGTAGATGGCCGGGTAGTAGTGGGCGGCCGCCGCCGGGCTCGGCGCGACCTTCGCGGTGATGGCCAGATGCTGGCCGGGTGAGGCGGTCGCCTTGTCGCTGTCCACCAGGCCGTAGCCGCGCGCCCACACCTGGTACGTGGCGGGCGGCAGGTCGGGCACGACGAACCGGCCCTGGTCGTCGCTGACCACGCTCTTGATGTAACGGACGGGCAGGTCGCGGGTCTCGGCGATCACCCACACGCCGGCCTCGGGACCCGACGGTCCCGTCACCACGCCGCCGATGTCATCGGCGTCGATCGCGACCTCGCGCGCCGCCCGGTCGGCGGCACCGCCGCCGCAGGCCCACCCGCACGCCGCCACCAGCACCGCTGCTCCCAGCCGGGACACTCGACCACGAGCCATGACCATGCCCTCCCCGCTCTGCGGCATGCTACCTGCGATCGGGCCCGGCCCGGCGCCCGTCCGGCGGGGCTGGCTCGACGCTCGCCGCGACCGGGGTAGCGACGCGGCGCGCTCCCTGGCTATCATGGCCCGGTCCCTGGCTCAAGGGCCTGGGTCTGCCGGCCGATAACGTCGATGACGCGTCGGTCTGCGTTCGATGCGGCGGAGGTGCGGCGCCCGCTCCCCGACATGACCTTCTCCACCAAGGCGTTCGCGGCGTGGGTGAACCGTCTGGCCATCGCCCTGATGCTCGGCGGTGTCGGTCGAGCGCTGCTCCTGAACGCCCCGTCGCTCGCCGAGGGCGTGCCCCTGCGCCTGGACGAGGCCGTGTCGCTGCTCTCGGCCACGGCGCTCGGCCCGGTCTGGGGCGCGATCACGTCGCTCACGGCGGTGGCCGGCACGTCGTCCGCGTTCGCCGCGGTGTGGCCGCTCGAGGCCTTCGTGGTGGGCATGCTGGTGCGGCGCGGGTGGACGCCGGTGCTGGCCACCACCGCGTTCTTCGCCCTGCCCGGCCTGGTGGTGTTCTCGACGCTGGTCCCGCTGCCGCCGCTGGAGTTCAGCCTGCGCCTCCACTGGGCGAAGCAGGTCCTGAACGGCGTGCTCTCCGCCACACTCGCTCAGGGACTGCTCGCGCTCCCGGGCGTGCGGGCGATGCTGACCGGGCAGCCCGACGCGCACGAGGCGTTGCCGCTGCGATCGCAGATCGCGCGGGCGATCGTGCCGCTGTCGGCCCTACCGCTGGTCGCGCTCGGGCTCGGCCTCGGCCGCGTGTACCTGTCGCAGCTCGAGATGGAGGGCACGCGCGACCTCCGGGCGCAGGCCGCGGTGCTCGGCTCGCGCGCGGAGGAGTTCGTCGCGACCGCGGAAGGTGAAGTCGGCGCGCTGGCGGGCGACCTGTCGGCGACGTCGTTCGATGCCGCGAGCGCGAGTCGCGCGCTGACGGCGCACCACGCGGGCGCACCCGCGTTCCTGACGCTCCTGGTCACCGGGCCCCGGGGCGTCGTGGCCGCCGAGACGCGCCGCGTCGCCGGCCAGGCGCCAGGCGCCAGGCCGGCCGGCCGCAGCGTGGCCGGCACGCCGTACTTCCGGGAGCCGGCGCGCACGGGACTCGCGTATCGAAGCCAGGCCTTTCTCGACGAGACGATGGCTCCAGCGCCGATCGTGGCCGTCAGCGCCCCGTACACGACGCCGACGGGCGCCTTCGCCGGAGTGATCGCGGGCCTCCTCGACGTCCAGCGCATCGGCGCCTGGGTCGCCGAGACCATCCACGACCCGACCACGTCGGTGATGGTGCTCGACGCGGAAGGCCGCGTGCTGGCACGCGCGGGGCCGTACGGCTCGGACGGGCTGCCCCCGGAGGATGTGGCGGCATGGGCGGCCGCGACCGATCGCGCGCCGACGGGCCGGCTCGAGGAGCGCACACCCGGCCGCGGCCGGCGGGCTGCCGTGGTGGCCCGGCAGGACGTGGCGACCCTGGGCTGGCAGGTGCACCTGCGCCGTCCGGTCAGGGCGATGCAGGGCCCGCTCGAGGCGTTCTATTTCCTCACGGCGCTCGCCCTCATCGCGTGCCTGATCATCGCGACGCCGGTCGCGAGCCGCGTCTCGCACTGGATCACGCAGCCGCTCGAAGCGCTCGCCGACGCTGCCGAGTCGGTCGATCGTCACCCCCGCGCGCCGACGCCCCCGTTGCCCCCGTCGGCGCCGGCGGAGGTCCGTGCGCTGCAGCGGACGCTCGAGGCCATGGTCGCCCGGCTCGACGACTCCCTGGCCCTCCTCGATCAGAAGGTCCGGGACCGCTCGGCCGAACTGGCGGCGGCGACGGCACGGAGCGACACGCTGTTCCAGGCGGCCGGCGACGGCATGGTCGTCCTGGACGCGGCGGACGGGATCCTGGAGGCCAACGACGCGTTCTGCCGGCTCGTCGCGTCCGACCGCGACGAGCTCCTGCACCGCCCCCTGGCCGATCTCGAACAGCCGCCGGTCACTCGCGAGGGGCCCGGCGCCCGGGCCCGGAGCGACCGGCCGACCCGGTTCGAGACGGCGCTCCGCTCGCGAACGGGCGGGCTCGTGCCGGTCGAAGTCGTGGTCACGCGGCTCACGGGCGACGGCGAGCGGAGGGTCGCGGCCATCCGCGACATCTCGGAGCGCCGGCGGGCCGAGGCCGCCCGCGCCGAGCTCGAAGCGCGGCTGCGGCAGGCCCAGAAGATGGAGGCCATCGGCACGCTCGCCGGCGGCATCGCGCACGACTTCAACAACGTGCTCACCCTGATCTCGGGCAGCACGGATCTGGCGAGCGCGGAAGTGCCGGCGGATCATCCCGTCAGGCCCTTCCTCGATCAGATCGCGAGGGCGAGCGGCCGCGCCGAGGCGCTCGTCCGCCAGATCCTCACCTTCAGCCGACGACGCGACGAACAGCGGGAGATCGTGGCGCTGGCGCCGATCGTCCAGGAAGCGGTGGGGATGCTGCGGTCCACGCTCCCGGCCATGATCGAGATCCGCGCCGACATCGAGGACGATCTGCCGCCGGTGGAGGCCGACTCGGTGCAGATCCACCAGGTGCTGATGAACCTGGCGGGCAATGCCGCCCACGCCATGCGCGAACGCGGCGGGATGCTCTCGATCGCGCTGGCGCGCCATCGCTCCGCCCAGGCGGCCGACGCGGCGCGGGTCGAACTGAACGTGACGGACACGGGCACCGGCATGGACCGGACGACGCTGGAACGCGCCTTCGATCCGTTCTTCACGACCAAGCCGGCGGGCGAGGGCACGGGGCTGGGCCTGGCGGTGGTGCACGGCATCGTGACCGCGCACGGCGGCACCATCGAGATGGCGAGCGAGCCGGGCCGCGGCACGACCATTCGCGTGATCCTGCCGGCGGCCCGACCCGGATCGACGCCCCGCCCCGCCGAGGTACGGGCGGCCGCGCCGGCTCGCGCGGCCTCGGTGCTCGTGGTGGACGACGAGCCCGAACTCGTCGGCATCGTGTGCAAGCAGCTGCTGCGCCTGGGCTACGACGCCGTGGGGTGTACGGGACCGGTCGAAGCCCTGGAGTCGCTCGCACGCCGACGCTACGACGTGGTGATGAGCGACCTGGCGATGCCGAAGATGAGCGGCATCGAGCTGGCCGAGCGCATCCGCCGCGATCACGCGTCCATCGCGATCGTCCTCTGCTCGGGCCGGGTGACGGACGAGGATCGCGCCCGCGCCGCCCGGGCGGGCGTGACCGAGATCCTGGCGAAGCCTTTCGCGCGCGACGACCTGGCTGGTGCGGTGGCGCGATCGCTGGGGCCGGCGGCGCCATCCGAGGCCGGGCGCGTCTCCTGACGCGGACACGCCTAGGCGACGGATGCCAGCAGTTCCCGCACGCGAGGAATCACCGCCGTGGCGTAGAGCTCGATGCTCTCCAGGCACGCCTCGTGCGGCAGCTGGCCGTGGCTGTACTTCAGGTCGAACCGCGTGAGCCCGAGCGCGCGCACCGTCGCCGCGATCTTCCGCGCGACCGTCTCGGGCGAGCCGACGTAGAGCGCCCCGTCCGGCCCGGCTTCCCGCTCGAAGTGCGCGCGCGTCACCGGGGGCCAGCCGCGCTCGGCGCCGATGCGCGACATCATCCCCTGGTAGTGCGGCCAGAGCGCCTCCCGCGCGGCCGCGTCGCTCGGCGCCACGTGGCCGGGGGAGTGGACGGCGATCGGGCGCGGCGGGTGGCCCAGTTCCGCGAGCGCGCGCCGGTAGAGGTCGGCGTACGGCACGAAGCGCGTCGCCGGTCCGCCGATGATCGCGAGCGTCAACGGCAGGGCGTGGCGGGCTGCCCGAACCACCGACTCGGGACTGCCTCCCACCCCGACCCACGCCGTGAGGCGCCCGGACTCGATCGGGGGAAACACGCGTTGGCTGGTGAGCGGCGGCCGCGTGTGGCCCGACCACGTCACCGGGCCGCCGGCCAGCAGGGCCGCGAACAGGTCGAGCTTCTCCTCGAACAGCACGTCGTAGTCGTGCATGTCGAAGCCGAAGAGCGGGAACGACTCGGTGAACGACCCGCGCCCGAGGATGACCTCGGCCCGCCCGTTCGACAGGGCGTTCAGCGTGGAGAAGCGCTGGAACACCCGGATGGGGTCATCGGTGCTGAGCACGGTGACGGCCGATCCCAGGTGCATGCGGGAGGTCTTCCCCGCAATGGCGGTCAGGACCACCTCCGGCGCCGAGATGGCGAAGTCGGGCCGGTGGTGCTCGCCGACGCCGAAGCAATCGACGCCGAGTCGGTCCGCCAGGACGGCTTCCTCGACCACGTGCCGCAGGACGGCGGCCTGCGGCAGCGGCGCACCGTCGGGGCCGAGCGTGACGTCGCCGAAGGTGTCGAGGCCGAATTGGATCGCGGGACGAGACGGCGTAGACGAGGTGGACACGCGTCGCCAGTGTACTTGGGGCCCCTGCCGCGCCCGGGCGCCGGGCACGTCCGGCGGAATGCCCGGCCCGTGCGGCCAGAGATTTTGAGGTTTTGGTCGAAGGGTGTTGTATTTTTGATGATTCAAAATTAATATTTCGCAATGCCGATCACGCGCGGGCGCCTCGGGGTCGTCCTGACCGCACTGCTGACGGGCGCCGGTGCCGGTCCCGCGTGGGCTCAAGTGACCGTGGCGATTCGCGGCACCGTCGTGGACGCGCAGGACGGCGCGGTGCCGGGCGCGGCGCTGACGCTGCGGCATCCGTCGAGCGGCCTGGAGCGCTCGACCTGGACGGACGCCGACGGGCGGTTCGACTTCCCGAACCTCCCCGCCGGCCTGCACGACGTCACCGCCACGCTCGACGGGTTCGCGCCGGACGTCCGCCGCGTCGCGGCGCCCGCGGGCATCGTCGAGGTGCGGCTGCGGCTCGTTCCAGCCGGAGTCACCGATCGCGTCGTGGTCCGCCCGGCGCAGCCGGCGGTGGACGACACCAGCGGGGGCACGCGCCACGCGGTGAGCGTGACCCGAATCGACCGGCTGCCAGTGGCGGCGACGAGCCGGGGCCTCGAAGCCGTGCTCGTGACGTTCCCCGGCTTCGCCCAGAACGCCAACGGCGCCATCCATCCTCGCGGCGCTCACAACCAGATGACGTTCGTCGTGGACGGCCTGCCGATCAGCGATCAGCTCACGGGCGCGTTCGCGTCATCGCTCGACGTGGGCGTCGTGCAGACGGCGGAGGTGCTCACGGGCCACATCCCGGCCGAATTCGGCGGCAAGGTGTCGGGCGTGGCCGTGCTGAACGGGCGCAGCGGCCTGGGCACGGGCCGCCGCTCCGCCGGCGCGGTCGCGATCGCGGCCGGCGGATTCGGCACGACGCAGGCGACGGTCCAGTGGGGGGGCGAGCACGGCCGCGCCGGCTACTTCGCCTCCGTCACGGCACTCGACACCGACCGGTTCCTGGATCAGGTCTCGCTCGACAACCTGCACAACGCCGGCCGCATGGCGCGCGGATACGCGCGGGTGGATCTGCGCCTGGGCGCCGCCGACCTCCTCCGCCTGCACGCGATGGGCGGGGCCTCCCGCTTCGAGCTCGCCACCCTCCGCTCGCAGCACGCGGCGGACCAGGATCAGCGCCAGCGCCTCCAGGATGCATCCGTGTGGGTCGCCTACCTCCGCCCGCTGGGCGGCGCGAGCACCATCGAGACCACGGTGGGCGTCCGTACGACGACGGCGGGCCTCGATCCCAGTCCGGGCGACACACCCGTGACCGCGTGGCAGCGCCGCCGACTCTCCACGACCACGCTGCAGACGCGTTACACGCGCACCTCGGGCCGCGCCGGGCTGCGCGCCGGGCTGGACGCCCAGGTCTTTCCGGTGCGCGAGCGCTTCTCGATGGCGCTGACGTCGCCGGACGCGAACGTCCCAGGCACGCCGGGCTACACTGCGGCGCTGACGCCGCACGACCTGACCCGCGGCGGATCGCCTTTCCGGTTCTCCGACGCCCGCACGGGCATCACGGCGGCGGCCTTCGTCGTGGCCACCGTGCAGACCGGCGGGCTCGCGCTGAACGCGGGCCTGCGCCACGACGAATACCACTTCCTCGTCGCCGGTCGGCAGCTGCAGCCGCGGATCGGCGCGTCCTACCGAATCGCCGGACGCGAGGTCGTGGTCCGCGCCTCGTACAACCGGAACTACCAGACGCCGCCCAACGAGAACCTGCTCCTGTCGAACTCGGCCGCGGCGGGACGCCTCGCCCCGGACAGCGTCCGGCGGGCGCTCGGACAGACCGTGCGCGCCATTCGTCCCGAGCGACAGGACGTCGTGGAAGCGGGCGTCCAGGCGGCCCTCGGCGGGGCGTTCACGATCGACGGTGCCGTCTATCGCAAGCGGTCGAGCGACCAGCAGGACAACAACAACTTCCTCGACACCGGGATCATCTTCCCCACCACGCTCCGGCGTCTGAGGGTCGTCGGCGCCGAGCTCAGGCTGACGGCCCTGCCGCGCCGCGGCCTGTCCGGAAGTCTCAGCGCGACGGCCGCGCGCGCCATCGCGACGCCGCCGTTCACGGGCGGACTGTTCCTGGGCCAGGACGCCGTGGATCTCCTGTCCGCGGGCGAGTTCGCCATCGACCACGATCAACGGCTCGGCGTGCATGCGACCGGCACGTTCGATCCCGAGGGCCCGTTCTGGACCAGCGTCTCGGTGCGTCACGACAGCGGCCTGGTCGCGAATCCCTCGGATCCGGCCCAGGTGGCCGCCGATCCGGACTTCGCCGACCTGCTGCCGTACGTCCGCCTCACGGGAGACACGCCGCGTGTCAGGCCGCGGACCATCGTGGATCTCGGGCTGGGCGCGGACATCGCCAGGGCCACGGGCGCGCGGACGTGGAGCGTCCAACTGCAGGTCACGAACCTGACGAACCGGACGGCGCTCTACAACTTCCAGTCGGTGTTCGTCGGCACCCGCGTGGTGCAGCCGCGGACGGTGTCGGTGCGCGTCACGCGACACTTCTGACCGGGCGGCCGGCAGCCGCTACCGCCGCTCGTCGCGGTAGAAGCGAATGAGGTCCAGGGGCGGCGGCGTGTGCCCCATGGCCCGGATCATGGCCGCGGCCTGACCGCGATGATGGGTGCCGTGGTTCACCACGTGCAGGACGATCTGCCAGAGCGGCGTCCGGTGCGTGTTGCCGCGCAGGTCCTGGTACTCGAGATCGCGGGCGGGGTCATCCGCCGCCGCGACCCACGAGAGCCAGCGATCCATCAGCGCGGGCCACTCCTTCTGCAGGACGGCCAGGTGCATGTCCACGGCCGGATCGACGAACACGCCCGGCGGAGCGCCCTCGATGCGGCCGAGCCACACGCGATCGGCCGCGTACACGTGGGTCAGGGTGCCGAGCACGTGCTTGTCGGCGCTCTTGAAGTCCCGCGTGAGCTCCTCCGGCGTCAGCATGGCCGCTGCGTCGACGATCCGCGCCGACGCCCAGGCGGCGTAGCGCAGGTGCGTCCTCAGCGTCTCGACGGGCACGCCCATGACGATCCTCCCTGGTCCCGGGCCCTGTTCTACTTGGGCAGCCGCTCGGGCATGTCTGCCACGACGTAGGCCACGACGGCAATGGCCGCCGCGGCCTTCGA
Organism: Vicinamibacterales bacterium; assembly: GCA_041394705.1. Classification (GTDB taxonomy): domain Bacteria; phylum Acidobacteriota; class Vicinamibacteria; order Vicinamibacterales; family UBA2999; genus CADEFD01. The sequence continues at coordinate 4,317 of JAWKHS010000029.1, read as the reverse complement.
CACCTCGTCGGGTGCGATGCGGTCCACGGTGTCGGCGGGCGTGTGGTGGATGGTGAAGTAGCGGGTGGAATCGCCGTTGTAGGCCATCATCGGGACGCCGCCGGCCTGGGCAATGGGTCCGATGTCGGCCCCGCCGCCCCCCGGCCTGATGCCGCCCAGTCCCAGCGGAGCGATCAGCGTGCCGATGTCGTCGATGTAGCGGCGGGCTGCCGCCGGCCCGGTGAAGCCGAGGCTCGCCGGCGCGAAGACGCCCGAGTCCGACTCGAGCGCCAGCACGTGGTCGGCGGCCTTGTCGCGGTACGCGTCGCGATACGCCGTCCCGCCGCGCAGGCCGTTCTCCTCGTTGGTGAAGAGGCCGACCCGGACCGTTCGCCGGGGCTGGATGCCCAGCGACGTCATCAGCCGCAGCGCCTCCCACGTGACCACGCACCCGACGCCGTTGTCCGAGGCGCCGGCGCCCACGTCCCAGGAATCGAAGTGGCAGCCGACGAGCACGATCTCGTTCGGGCGCTCGCGGCCGACGATCTCGCCGAACACGTTGGCCGACTCCACGTCGGCCTCGAAGTGCGCCTCCATGCGGAGCCGGATGCGGACGCGGACGCCGCGATCGCTCAGGCGCTGGATGCGGTTGGCGTCCTCGGCGGCGATGGCGGCCGTCGGAATCTTCACCGCGGCGTCGCCGTAGTTCATGCCGCCCGTGTGCGGCGTCCTCAGCCCCATCGGGCCCACGGCGCGCACGAGCGACGCCACGGCGCCGTGCCTGGCCGCGGCCGTGGCGCCGCCGGACCGGTACGCCACGGTCTCGCCATAGTTCGTGAAGGTGACGTTGAAGAGCACGATCTTCCCCTTGGCCTCGGCCGCCCGACTGTCGAGCTCCTTGAAATCCTTCACGACCAGGACATCAGCCTCGAGGCCGGCCGGGGGCGTCGCCACGCTGCCGCCCAGACCGAGCATGACCACGGGATGCTCGGGCGGCTCCACGATCACGGCGCTCTCCTGCCCGCGGACCCACCGGGGCACCATCACCTTCTCGGTCCGGACGTTGGCGAGGCCGTCCTTCTTCATGGTCGCCTCCGCCCACCGGATGGCCCGCGTCAGGTTGGCCGTACCGGCCAGACGGTTGCCGAAGGTGTCGGTGAGCTCCGCCAGGCGCTGCCACGCGAAGTCGTCGGCCTGCGCGGCGGTCATCAGCCGCGTGGCGTTGTCGCGAAAGGGCGCGATCCAGGTGGAGTCCTGGGTCTGGCGGGCGGACGGCACGGCGCTGGCCGCGGCGATCGCGGCGACGGCGAGGAGGACGAGGCGACGCATGGGCGACATTCTAGTGGCCGCTCCGTCTCATCCGTACATGGATTCCTCGCCCGACGGGCCGCGACGCGTCCACCCGGGCGCGAGCGGCGTGCTACTTTTTGGGAATCATGACGAGACGAGCGGCGATCGCGGCAGGTCTGGCGTGGGGACTCCTGTCGGGCCTGTGGCCGGGCACGGCATTCGCCCAGGGCGGCACGATCACGGGCGTGGTGACCACCGCCGCGAAGGCCCCGCGGCCGCTGCGCGTGACGCTGGACGCGAAGGTGTGCGGCGCCACCCTGCCGGATGAGTCCATCGTCGTCGGACCGGACGGCGGGCTCGCGAACGCGGTCGTGCGCCTCACGGGCGTCACGGCGCACGCGCCGTATCCCGATCCGCACGTGACCAACGAGAAGTGCCGCTTCACGCCGCGCGTGCAGCTGGCGCGTCCGGGGGCGCCGACGAAGACGTCGAGCAAGGATCCGCTGCTCCACACGACCAACGCCCAGCAGGACGGCGGCCGCACGCTCTTCAACGTCGGCCTGCCGGTGCCGGACATGGTGGTCACGCGTCCGCTGAACGGACCGGGCCTCGTCCGCATCACCTGCAACACGCACACGTGGATGCGCGGCTACATCATCGTGACCGAGGATGCGGCCGCCGTGACGGGGGCGGATGGGCACTTCACGCTCAGCGGGGTCCCGCCGGGCACGTACGAGCTCACCGTGTGGCACGAGACGCTCAACGTCGCACCGCAGAAGGTCACGGTGAAGGCCGGCGGCACGACGACTGTCTCGCTCACGGCCACGAAGTAGCGGCGGTCGCCCGTCGGGCCCGGCAGGAAGGTGGCGCGGGCTGTGCATAGAATTGGTCGACACCTGCCAGGAGCTCGCGATGCCTTCGATGGATGTCCGCCGCCCGCTGCTTCCGCTCGCTGCTGCCGTCGCCGTCGTCCTGGGGACGATGGTCATCACGGCGCAGACGGTCATCACGCCCCCGAAGAACAAGTACACGCCGGAGCAGGACGTCGAGCTGGGGCGTGAAGCCGCCGCCGAAGTACGGCGGGAGTACCCGATCATCTCGGACGATCAGATCTCGGGCTACCTCGACCGCGCCGGCCGCGCGCTGGTCGCCGCCGCCCCGCGCAACCTGAACCATCCGGTCTTCGAGTACTCCTTCACGCCCGTCAACCTGAAGGAGATCAACGCCTTCGCCCTGCCGGGCGGGCCGATGTTCGTGAATCGCGGTATGTTCGACGCCGCCGAGGACGAGGGCGAGGTGATCGGGGTGATGGCGCACGAGCTCTCGCACGTGCTGCTCCGTCACGGCACCGCGAATGCCACCAAGGCGCAGCGCTTCCAGATCGGCGCCGTCGCCGGCGCCATCGCCGGCGCCATCATCGGCGGCGGCTGGGGCGAGGCCATCGCGCAGGGATCCCAGTTCGGCCTCGGCACCTGGCTTCTGAAATACAGCCGCGACTACGAGAAGCAGGCGGACCTGCTCGGCGTCCAGATCATGGCGCGCGCGGGGTACGACCCCAGGCACCTGGCTCACATGTTCGAGGCGATCCAGAAGGAATCGCAGGGCAAGACCCCGCCGCAGTGGCTCAGCAGCCACCCCGACCCGGGCAACCGGATTCAGTACATCAACCAGGAGGCCGCGAAGGTCGCGATCGGCGATCGGCCGACCGTCGTCGGGTACTCGTCCGCCAAGGCGCGCTTTGCGGCGATGCCGGCGCCGCTCTCGATGGCCGATGTCGCCAAGGCCGGAAGCCGCGACGGCGGCAATACCGGCAGCACCGCGCCGGCGTCGGTCGGCACGATCGGCGAGCCGGTACCGCCCCCGGCGTCGCAGTACAAGACGGCCAGGGGCGGCCAGCTCTTCCAGGTCAGCGTGCCCGCGAACTGGACGGCCGTGAACGGCAACAACGCCGTGAAGTTCGTCCCGCAGAACGCGCTCGGCGACTACCGCGGCCAGAGCGTCTTCACCCACGGCGTGGAGGTGGGGGTCACCCGAGCCTCGTCGCGCGACCTGGCCGACGCCACCGATGCCTTCGTGAACGCCATCGTCCGGAGCAACCCCGGCATGCGCGTGTCGGACTCGCAGCGGGCGGTGCGGATCTCGCGGAGGTCCGGCCTCGGCACCCAGCTCCTGGGACGTTCTGCCCTGGGCGACACGGAACGGGTGGGCGTCTACACGACGCTCCTGGCCGACGGCAGCCTGTTCTACTACCTCACCGTGGTGCCCGACAACGACGCGCCCGTCTACACCAGCACGTTCGAGCGCGTGGGCAACTCGATTCAGCTGAACGACCGCTGAGGGCGGCGGACCACGCGGCGGGGGCCGGCCGCGGCCCGGCGGGGCAGGTACAATGGCGGTCCATGCGCATCGCCGCGGCCGCTCTCGTCACTGCCCTCGCCCTCGGGGGGCTCGTCTCGGCCCAGGACTCGACGAACCAGGAGCGTCAGTTCATGACGCGCGTGCGGCGCCTCACGGTCGAGGGCCGGCGCGCCGGCGAGGGGTACTGGTCGCCGGATGGAAAGCGCCTGGTCTTCCAGAGCGAGCGCGAGCCCGGCAACCCGTTCTACCAGATGTACGTGCTGGACCTGACCACGGGCGACACCACCCGCATCTCGCCCGGCATGGGCAAGACCACCTGCGGCTTCTTCCGGCCGGGCACCGACGAGATCGAGTTCGCTTCGACCCACCACGATCCGAAATCCAAGCAGTACCAGGACGAAGAGCTGGCGTTCCGCGCGTCGGGCAAGGAACGCCGGTACTCGTGGGACTACGACCCGGAGATGGAGATCTACGCCTACAAGGAAGGCACGAAGCAGCTCACGCGCCTCACCAACGCGCGCGGCTACGACGCCGAGGCCGGCTACTCGCCGGACGGCCGGCTGAACGTCTTCTCGTCCACCCGCGGCGCCTACGATCACGCCCTCCCCGACCCCGAGAAGAAGCAGCTTGAGACCGACCCGTCGTACTTCGCCGAGATTTACGTCATGAACGCCGACGGATCGAACCAGC
>JAWKHS010000028.1 GCA_041394705.1 Vicinamibacterales bacterium | reverse complement strand
TCACGACGGCCGGCTCGACCTCTACGTGAACGGCACGGTCACGGGTGGCGTGAGCTGGCAGGACTTCCTGTTCAGGAACACGGGCTCGGCCTTCGTCGACGTCACGCCGCCGTCGCTTCGCGCGCTCCAGGCCGACCACGGCGTCCAGTGGGCGGACGTGGACGGCGACGGCGATCTGGATCTGGCGCTGACCGGGTCCCGGCCGGACGGCATGCACCTGGTGCTGCGGAACGAGTTGCCGGCCGCCGACGCCCGCCGCGGACTCCTGGTCCGGGCGGTGGACGCCGCCGGCCGGGCCACGCTGGCTGGCGCGGAGGTGCGCGTGTTCGCCGCGGGTTCGTCGCGGCTCCTGGGCGCGCGCCTGGTCGATGCCGGGTCGGGGTACGACGCGCAGAGCGACCTGCCCGTCCACGCCGGGGTGCCCGCCGGTGTCACGCGCGTGGACGTCCAGCTGATCGTGCCCCGCGGCGGATCGCGCCGGCCGGTGTGGTCGCGGGGCATCGACGTGGCCGCCCAGCGCGGACGGCCGGTGGTGGTGCGCGCCGCCAGGTAACGGCGCGCCCACGGGCCGGGCGTCGGATCAGGCCGTCTGCGCGAGCCCTGGCGCCGCCGGGTCCTTCGGCGCCCACGAGGTGTCCACGCCGCTGCGCCTGAACTGCGCCAGGAGGCCCGCCTTGTCGACGGCCTTCGCGTAGGCGTCCTCGGGCTTCACCAGGTTCTTCTTCACCAGGTCCACGAAGCTGTCGTTCATCAGGCACATACCGAGCTTCTTGCCCGACTGCATGATCGACGGGATCTGGAAGGTCTTGCCCTCGCGGATCAGGTTCGAGATGGAGGGCGAGGCCACCATGATCTCCATGGCCGGCACCCGGCCGCCCCCGACCTTCTTGCAGAGCATCTGGCTGATGACGCCCTTCAGGCCGTCGGCCAGCATCATGCGGATCTGCTGCTGCCGCTCGGACGGGAACTGGTTGATGATGCGGTCGATCGTGCCGTGTGCCGACGAGGTGTGCAGCGTGCCGAACACCAGGTGGCCGGTCTCGGCCGTCTCGATGGCGATGGCCATCGTCTCCAGGTCGCGGAGCTCGCCGACGAGCACCACGTCCGGATCTTCTCGCAGCGCCGCGCGGAGCGCGTCCTTGAACGAGTCGGTGTGATCGCCCACCTGGCGCTGGTTCACGAGGCACTTCTTGTTCTCGTGCACGAACTCCAGCGGGTCCTCGATGGTGATGATGTGGTCGGCCCGGTGCCGGTTGATGTAGTCGATGAGGGCGCAGAGCGTCGTGGACTTGCCCGAGCCCGTCGGCCCGGTGACGAGCACGAGCCCCTTCGGCAGGCGGCACAGCTCGAGCACCTCGGCCGAGAGGCCCAGCTCTTCCGCCGTCAGGATCTTGCTCGGGATGATGCGGAAGACGCCGCCGGGGCCCTTGCGGTCCACGAAGAGGTTGCCGCGGAAGCGGCCCACCTCGGCGATCTCGTAGGCGAAGTCGGCGTCGTGGCGCCGCACGAAGTCCTCGCGCGCCCGCGGCGGCGCGATGGACAGGAGCAGGCGCTCGGTGTCGGTCGCCGAGAGCGTCGGCGCGCCCGGCACCGGCTTCATCTCGCCGTCGTGCCGCACCTGGGGCACCGTGCCCGCCGACAGGTGCAGATCCGACGCCTTCATCTGCACCATCGCCTTCAGGAGCGTGTCCATCGGGGCGGTGCTGCCGGCCGGGGCCGGCGCGGGAGTGGGGGGCGTGCTCATCGACGTGCTCCGTCGAGTTCGACCACGGCGGTGACGTGGCGCTTCTGGATGAGATGGTGCGCGACTCCGGCCCGCAGGGTGATGAACGGGGCTGGCGCGTTCAGCCAGTCGGCCACGCGCTGGTGGCCGGGCGGCATGTCCACCACGAGGTCGCCCTCGTAGCGCGCGCCCGCGGCCTCCACGGCCACGCGCGCGACGGGGCTGTCCATGTGCGACTCCGCGTCGTCCTCGTTCGCCGAGGCGGGCACCGTCACCGACACCACGGCTTCGCGGCTCAGCAGCGTCGTGGTGTGCGCGTCGCGCGAGCGGACCGGGAAGAACGTCTGCACGGTGTCGCACCACTCGTCCGGGCGCATGGGGCCGGGCTGGCGCGACGAGTGCGCGGGCATGAAGATGTCGCCCAGCAGCAGGCGTCCGTCGGTACACCGGATCTCGACGGGCAGGCAGATGGTGGGGACGCGAAGCTCGTTCATGGCGGATCCAGGGACCATTCCCGGAGGCAATCGGCCGTCGGGGCGAGGAATCCAGCGGCGGGGTGCCGGGTGCACGAGGCTGCGCGGCGCGTCCCGCGCGACGGCGGGCGCTACGCGTCGTCAGCGCCCGTGAACAGCGTGCGGTCGTCCACGAACGCGATCGGCGTGCCGAAGGGATCGCGGGCGTAAACCATCCGCTCGCCCCAGGGCAGGGTGTCGATCGGGGTGACAGCACCGGCGCCGGCGGCGAGGAGGCGATCGCGGGCGGCCTCGAGGTCGCCGACCGCGAAGTAGAGGTATTGGTTCTCGTGGTGGCGCCAGTCCTGGCCGCCGGGGTCGCCGTCGGCGGCCGGGTCGTAGCAGGCCAGGATGGCCCCGTCGTCCGCGCCAGCGAAGTAGTGACGGCCCGGAGAGACCCGCGCGCCAGGCGTGCCCAGCACGGCCCCGTAGAAGGCCGCCGCCCGCTCGATGTCCGGCACCGGCAGGATCACGCGATAGAGCCGGGCCATGGCCGTGAGCCTCTCAGCGTCCGGGGCGGCCCGCCGCCTCGGCGCTCGTCGTCGGATCCGCGCCGTCCCAGGTCTCGTCGGCCGTCGGCCCATAGACCGAGGGCACCGGGCGCCCGAGGAACCGCAGGTACACCGTGAGCTGCGTCCGGTGGTGCGCCGTGTGCAACACCCGCCGCCAGAAGATCCAGGCGCGCTCCCGCTCCACGTCGAAGAACGGCACCTGCGCGAGCCACCAGGCCTCGGGGGCCTGGGCCAGGGCGTCCAGCCGCGGACGGGCCAGGTCGGCCAGCGACGCCACGGCCGAGGCCACCGTCAGCGGCGCGGGCACCACGCGGTCGGGGGCGGGCTCCGCCATGCCCAGGAACTCCCAGAAGAAGCGGCGTTCCGACAGGAGCTGGTGCCTGAGGATCGACTCCACGGTGCTCGACCGCGTGTGCGGCGCGAACGCCAGGTCCGCATCCGTGAAGCGCCCCCACACGTCGGCCACCTTGTTGATCTCGCTCGCGTAGGTGTCCAGCGCGTGCTGCCACCGCGGCTCGGCCGCGCGGGGCACGTCGTGGCCGGCGATGACGGGCTGTCGCATGATGTCGTGGCCGTCACCATACCACCGTCGCACGGGCGCGACGGCGAGCGTCCCAGGGCACTAGTGGCCTGTCCAGGCTGAATCAATACCACCTGCCGGGCGGGGCATCCCGCCTCGCGGCGTTGCTCGTCGCTCAAATATCGGCAATATTCTCGCTCCTCGCGCCTTGCGATCCGGGCGCCGCGCTCCGGCATCTGGTACTACTTCAGCCTGGACAGGCCACTAGGGCAGCGGCGTCAGGGATGCGAACGGGATGGCCGTGAGCTCGACGAAGACGTGGCTGAGCTGCGACGTGTCGAAGGCGCCGTAGGTGTACTCGTTGCAGCCGACGACCACGTCGGTCGCTGACGCCAGCGTCGTCGGCATCGTCATGACGAGCTTCGCGCCGTCGCGTCCCGCAGGAATCGTGAGGTCCTCTAACGAGTGCATGTAGGAGGTCTGCGAGGCCTCGCGGAAGTGGCACTGGATGTGGCGCTGCGCGGCCAGTGGCGTCTGCCAGGAAAAGTCCATCGCGGCCTGCACGTAGTAGGTGCCCGCAGGGATGGTGGTGGTCCCGACGACGAGTTCCCCGCCGACCGTCGTGAATGGCGTAAAGGCGGAGCGTAGCCCCCGATACAGCGTCGTCAGGCCGGCCGGTCCTTGTGGGCCGGTCGGCCCCGCTGGCCCCGTCGCACCTTGCGGCCCCGCTGGCCCCATCGCACCTTGTGGGCCCGCAGGACCCGCCGGGCCGGCGGGTCCCGACAAGCCCGAGACGAGATCGGCGTTGCGCAGCACGAGTCCCGGCGAGAGGCTCAGCGGCGAGAACGCGGGCGACGGTGACGTCGCGGCTTGCACGTAGTACCGATCCAACGTCGTTCCGACGAAGGGCGGGTGGAACGCCACGTCGGCGCGTCCGCCGCCGTCGAGCACCCCGGAGGCGATGACCGAGAAGTCCGGCCCCAGGGCCAGCGCCTGTCCGGCGTAGGACAAGCCGGCATTGACGCTGCTGCCGAGGACCGCGAACGCCTCTCCCGGACGGCCGGTCACGGTCAGGGTCACGCTGGCACCGGGCGTCACATTGGCGTGTGACGCCGACAATGCCGTCTGGCCGGCCGCGGGCAGGGTATGCGACATGACCGCGACGAGGGCCACGAGCTTCCGCAGGCGGACGAGACGAGGTCGCAAAGAGTCCACGCTCCACATGCCATTCCGAATCGGCCTCGGCCAGCCCGACTTGAGGCCATGGCCCTCGGCGGTCCCGGCCGGTCGCCTCCTGACACCACGCTGTCAGGAGGGGGACCATAGCCTTGCTCCTGCGCGCATCGGGCGCGCGATTCGAGGAGCAGCGACATGGCACACCCCGTGATGTGGTTCGAAGTGATCGGCAACGACGGCCCGCGCCTGCAGGCCTTCTACGGCGCGCTGTTCGACTGGCAGGGCAAGGACGCGCCGGCCGCCCCCGGCTATCGGACGTTCGATCCGCCGGAGGGGAAGGGCATCCCGGGCGGCATCGGCCAGCCCTATCCCGGCATCGGCCGGTCGTGGGTCACCTTCTACGTCGGCACGCCCGACGTGGCCGCGTCGCTCGAGCGCGCCGTCGGCCTCGGCGGCAAGGTGGTCCTGCAGCGGACGGTGCTGCCCGACGTGACGCTGGGCCTCTTCGAGGATCCCGAGGGCCACGTCGTGGGGCTCGTCGAAGCGACGTAGCGGCGTGACAGAATCCGCGCATGCGGCGGGCGGACCGGCTGTTCCAGATCGTGCAATGGCTGCAGCGTCGGCGGCGGTCGGTGACGACGGCCGCCGCGCTGGCGGCGCGCCTCGGCGTGTCGGAGCGCACGGTGTACCGCGACGTCCGCGACCTCGTGCGCGCCGGCACGCCGATCGACGGCGAGGCCGGCGTGGGCTACCGGCTGAAGCCGGGGGCCGACCTGCCCCCGCTGATGTTCACGCGTGAGGAAGTGCAGGCGCTGGTCCTCGGCGTGCGCATCGTGCGTCAGATCGGCGACCCGGGCCTGGCGGCCGCAGCGGCGGCCATTCTCGACAAGGTGGCCGCGGTGATGCCAGCCGACCTGGCGCCGCTCCTGGCCGAGACGCGCCTCTTCGCGCCGCCGACGCTCGGGCGCGACGCGGGTTCGGCCCTGCTCGGTGTCGCGCGCGAGGCGCTCGTGCAGCGCCGCCGCCTCCGCTTCCGCTACACCACCGAGTCGGGGCGGGGCACGCGGCGGACCGTACGCCCGCTCGGCGTGATCTACTGGGGGCGCACGTGGACCCTGTCGGCGTGGTGTGAGCTGCGGCGCGACTTCCGCAACTTCCGGCTGGACCGGATGTCCGGCGCCAGCCTGGGCCGGATCTTCGAGGACGAGCCGGGCAGGACGCTGCGCGACATGCTCGCCGCCTACGGTCCCGAGGTGGTGTCCCTGATGGACGCCTGACGGCACGCTCCGCCGCATGCGGTGCCGCCGCGCCCGGCCGCTATACTGCTCGGCATGTCGTCGCGCGCCCTCTCCGTCGTCGCCGTCCTCGCCCTCGCCGCGGGTGCGTCCCGGCCGGCCCTCACCCAGTCACGGGGCTTCATCGTGACGGGCGCGCAGGTCGCCGACGGCACCGGGGCGCCGCTTCGCGCGGCGGCGGTCCGTGTGGAGGGCGACCGCATCGCCGAGGTCGGCGCGCTCACGCCGAGGCCGGGCGAGACGGTCGTGGACGGCGCCGGGCTGGTGCTGGCGCCCGGGTTCATCGACGCGCACAACCACTCCACCGAGGGGCTCGAGCAGGACCGGGACGCCGTCACCCAGGTGTCGCAGGGGATCACCACACTCGCGATCGGCCAGGATGGCAGTTCGCCGTGGCCGATCAAGGACTACCTCGATCGCCTCCGCGCGAACCCGCCGGCCGTGAACGTCGTGATGCTGGCCGGGCACGCCACGATCCGTCGGCAGGTGCTGGGCGACGACTACAAGCGCCGCGCGAGGCCCGCCGAAGTGGCGAAGATGCGCGCACTGGTCGATCAGGCCATGTCCGAGGGCGCGTTCGGCCTGTCGTCGGGCCTGGAGTACGAGGTGGGCTCCTACTCCGACATCGAGGAGGTCGTGGGGATGGCGCGCGCCGCCGGGGCCCGCGGCGGGTTCTACATCTCGCACATCCGTGACGAGGCGGACCTCACCATGGACGCCGTGCGCGAGGCCATCGCCATCGGCGAGCGCGGGAAGCTGCCCGTGCAGATCACGCACATCAAGCTCGGCACCGTCGGCGTCTGGGGGAAGGCGAACGAGGTGGTCGCGATGGTCGAGGCCGCCAGGACGCGAGGCGTGGACGTCACCGCCGACGCCTACCCCTACCTGGCCTGGCAGTCCACGCCGCGGGTGCTCGTGCCCAGCAAGCGCTACGACGATCCGGCCAGCGTCAAGGAAGGCCTCGACGACATCGGCGGCGCCAAGAACGTCCAGATCACGCGCTGGAAGGGCTACGAGAAGTACGTCGGCCAACGGCTCGACCAGGTGGCCCGGGCGGAAGGCATCTCCGACGTGGAGGCCTACATCCGCTTCGCGAAGGACGAGGACGCGGGCATGATCGGCCACGCCATGATCGAGGCGGACCTCGAGACCTTCTACCGCCAGCCCTGGGTCATGGTCGCGAGCGACGGCGGCATCAACAACAACCACCCGCGCGGGGCGGGCACGTTCCCGCGCGTGCTGGCGCGGTACGTCCGCGAGCGCCGCGTGCTGACCCTGCCCGAGGCGATCCGCAAGATGACCTCCATGCCCGCCGCGCGCATGACGCTGACCGATCGCGGGCGGATCGCGGCCGGGATGAAGGCGGACCTGGTGCTGTTCGACCCGGCGACCGTCACCGACACGTCGACGTTCGAGCAGCCGCGATCGCTCTCGACCGGCATCACGAAGGTGTGGGTCAACGGCGGGCTCGTGTGGAACGGCGCGGCGGCCGGCGGCGAGCGTCCGGGCCGCGTGCTGGCGGCGCCGCACTGATCGACGGACGGAGACGGTCATGGACTACGTCGATCCGGGTCTGCCGCGGCGGCTCGACGGCTGGCACAGCCCGGCGCTGGCGCTCGACATGCCCATCGTGTGCTACGGCTTCCGCGGGCGTCCGTTGCTGCTGTTCCCGACCGCGGCGGCCGACTACCTGGAGAACGAGCGCTTCTACCTGGTGAAGGCGATCGAACCGGCGCTGGCCGCCGGGCGGGTGCGCGTGTTCTCGATCGACACGGTCAACCGCCATGCGTGGATGGACCCCACCGTGCCCGTCGAGGAGCAGGCGCGGCGGCAGGCGTTGTACAGCCGCTATGTCGAGGACGAGGTCGTCCCGTACGTGCGCCACATCTGCGCCGATCACGCCGTGCGCCTGGCCACGGCCGGGGCCAGCTTCGGGGCGTTCCACGCCGCCAACGCGCTCTTCCGGCGTCCGGATCTCTTCGATGCCGTCCTCGGGATGAGCGGCTTCTACGACCTCGAGCCCGGATATCTCAAGGGCTACGGCGACGACCACTGCTACCAGAACAACCCGGCCTGGTACCTCCGGGACCTCGGCGGCCCCCGGCTGCACCTGCTGCAGACGGCCGCCCGGGTCATCCTGGTGAGCGGGCAGGGGGCCTACGAGCACCCCGCGGCCTCGCAGCACCTGTCCGGGATCCTCCGCGCGCGCGGCATCCCGCACGAACTCGAGCTGTGGGGGCACAACGTGAACCACGACTGGCCGTGGTGGCGGAAGATGCTGCCGCACTACCTCGGGCGGCTCTGAGCCGGGTTCCCGGGCGGCCCCCCGCCGCGCGCCGTCTGTGGTTCAATGAGGGCCGCTCGGAGGAGTTGCCCATGCGCGTCGTGACGTCCGTCCTGTTCCTGTGTGCCCTGATGCTGCCGCGGACCGCCCCCGCGCAGACGCCCCCGGCGGGCCAGGGCGCCCGCCCCGGCGGACGCACCGCCTCGGTGAACACCCAGCCGCGCGTGGACGCGCATGCCATGCCCCGGCCGATCGACATGCACGACAGCGTGTGGATCGAGAACCTGACCATGCTCGAAGTGCGGGATCTCATCAAGGCCGGATCCACGACGGCCCTGATCCTCACCGGAGGCATCGAGGAGAACGGGCCGTACCTGACGACCGGCAAGCACAACAACGTGCTGAAGGCCACGGGCGAGTCGATCGCGCGCGCGCTCGGCAAGACGCTCGTGGCGCCCATCGTCACGCTGGAGCCGGGCAACCCCCTGCGGCCGAACATCTCGCCCGGCACGGTGTTCCTGTCGCCGGCCACCTACAAGGCCGTGCTCGGCGACATGGCGAACAGCCTGAAGTCGCAGGGGTTCACCGACGTCGTCTTCCTGGGCGACAGCGGCGGCAACCTCACGCCGATGAAGGAGACGGCCGCCGCCCTGAACACGGCGTGGGCCGGCTCGGGCGCCCGGGCCCACTTCATTCCCGAGTACTACAACTACGCCGACGTGGAGGAGTTCGAGAAGACCGAGCTCGGCATTCACGAGCAGATGGAAGGCCTGCACGACGACTACTACATCTCGGCCATCATCGCGACGGTGGACACCGACGCCATCCGGATGCCCGAGCGCGTGAAGGCCGGGAAGTTCGCCATCAACGGCGTCCCGCTCGCGCCCATCGAGAAGACGATCGCCAACGGCCGGAAGATGGTGGAGTTCCGGACGAAGGCCACCGTGGACGCCATCCGGAAGTCGATGGCGCGCTGAGCGCCGGGTCGCCGCCCGCGGTCTACCGGGCCGACCGCGGCAGCGTGGGCGTGCCCGTGTACCCCGCCGCCGGCGCGACGTCGGGCAGCCGCTGCAGTCCGACGAGCGTCCAGCCATTGGCGTCGCGGCGGAAGTGCAGCCGGAGCGGGTCCCGCCACGACGGGTGTTCCGGGTGGTCCGCCGCCAGATCGACGGCGATGTAGCCGCCGACCGCGGTCGGGAGTCCGGCGGGCGCCTGCAGCGCCGTGGTCGGCCCGGCCGTCTCGCCGATCGGGCGGCTCGTGTTCGCGGTGTTGTCGAAGACGGCCCAGGCCGCGCGGTACCCGGTCGGGGCCGTCGCCACTCCCGCGTCCACCGCGGCGTTCGCGAACGTCAGCCGGCCGTCCACGCCCAGGCTGGGCGTGACGATGGGATTGACCGCGGGCAGGTACTCGGCCTTGATCTTGTCGCGCCGCTGGATCAGCACGTCGGCGAGGTACTGCTCGGCGGCCGGATTGCTGTACTGCCCCGCCTTGACGACCGCCCGGATCAGCTCGTCGGTGAACGCGGCCACGCGCCGCGCCGCCCAGAACGCGTCGTCGTCGCGCATCTCCATGTAGGCGATGGTCGGGGTCTGCGGCCGCCACTTGCGCGGCTCGAACTCGCGTCCCTCGAACTTTCCGATGGCCGGGAACTCCTGGTAGTCCACGGTCTGCCACGGGCTGAGCGCGAAGCCGAACGAGAACAGGCGCTTCAGCGACGAATTGCGCTCGATGAAGTGCTCGTAGCTCAGGTCCCACTCGTGGAGGTCGTTGCACATGCCGAACGTGGAGCCGACGTCCTGCAGGTAGTGCCGGATGATCGACCGGCCGTTCTCGGTCACCACGGTGTCGAGCGTGTTGGCGTCCTTCCAGTCGGTCAGGTTCGTCCACGCGCCGAAGACCCTCAGCGCCCGCAGCTCGCGGCGGTGCTCGTGCGGCACGATGTCGTTCGGATCGTCGGGACGGGTGCCCTCGTAGCGGAAGCCGCCCAGCACGCGTCCCGGAAGCAGGCGGCCCGCGATCACACGGTAGGTGCCGTCGGGACTGCGGTGCACGCGCTCGAGGATCTCGTTCACGTCGTCCCGCGTGAACGGCGTCCGCTCGCCGTTGGGCCGCTTCAGCGTCGCGGTCGGCTCGAACGCGATGTGCCGCGGATCGAACGTGGTCAGGTACGACTGCACCTGGTTGTACCCGAGCGCCCAGAAGATCTTGGTCGCGATCGAGACGGCCCCGGTGGCGCCTTCGGGGAAGTACGGCGGGTCGAACTCGAGGAAATAGGTGTCGCCGCGGGCGTCCCGGGCCGTGAAGCCCGGATGGGCGCCGGCCGTCTTCTCGCGCACGAGCGTCCACCGCGACGGATCGGGCGGCTGGTCCACCAGCGGGCCCCGCATCAGCTCGTCGGGGCTCACCGGCTGCCGGCCGATGCGGTCGACGAACCAGCTCGAGTCGGGCACCTCGTCGACGGTGTTGAGGTTCCGGGCCCGCACGCCCTTGGGCTCGTAGCGGGGGTTCGCGAACAGGTTCCGGACCATCTCGTACATGTCCGGCTGCTCATACGGCGCGGCCTTCGAGGCGTCCTGCGTCTCCGGGGCTCGCTGGATGGGATCGTCGGGGTAGAAGCGCGGCCGCTGCATCGACGCCGGCGCGGACAGGACGCCCACGAGGGCGGCGGCGAGAAGGCCCGTGCGGAGGCCCCGCGGGGCGGCGGTCGGTCGGGTCGGGGTGGCCATCTGGGTCCTCGCCTCAGAACGCCGCGCCGGAGGCGAAGACGACGGCGAAGCCTTCGCGGCTCTTCGCCAGGTCGATCCGCATCGCCGTGTTGACCAGCGTGTGGACGCGGACACCGAAGCCGTACGAGCCCGCCATCGATCGCGTGCCGAACTGCCCCACCTTCGCCGCCACCTGCCCCGCGTCGTAGAAGACCGCGGTGTCCATGAACCGGTTGACCATGATCCGCCACTCCGCCTGCAGCAGCAGCGCGTTCCTGTCGCGATAGCGGAAGCTGTTGATGCCGCGGATGGTCGTGCCTCCCCCGAGCCACGGCCGCAGGAAGTAGGGCACGTCCTGCCCGTGCTTGGCGTCGGTCTGCGTGAGCTGGCCGTGGAGCGAGACGACCCAGGCCTCCCGCAGGATCGGCACGTGCTGCACCACGTCGTAGTCCATCTGGCGGAACCCGTAGCGGTTGTCGGTGTCGCGGTACTCGTGCGCCGTGACGCCGAGGTAGGTGCCGCGCCTGGCGTAGCCGGGTTCGGGCCGCCAGTCGAGGGCCACCTTCCCCTGCGCGTGCAGGTAGGTCACGTCGGCGCCGAGGCCAGGCAGGTCGTCGGCGGTGTATCGCGTCTCGATGGACGGCGACCGGCCGCCGCTGGCCGCCCGGGTCTTCCACTGGGTCCACTCGGCGCCGGCCTCGAGCGTCAGCACCTTACGGGCCGGCCTGACGGTGAAGGAGGCCGACGCGTACGGCTGCTCGAACCCGAAGTTGGTGCGGTCGTCCTTCCGGCTGTCGCTGCCCAGGCCGAAGAAGGCCACCTGCGTGGCCTCGCGCCAGCCACCCGCGATCTCGAGCGACGCACGCCGGCTGAGCAGGCGGGGTGCCGAGAACACGGCCTCCGCCCGCTTGTAGGCCCGGATGGAGTAGCTGCCCCGGAGGTCCAGCGTGGTGTAGGGGCTCGTGTAGAACGTGTACCCGGCGCCGGGGGCGAATCCGCCGCCCTGGTACGCCGGCGTGAGGTACGGGTGCCAGTAGCGGAACGTGTTGTTCAGGAACTCCTCGGCCTTGATGACGAGCGCCTCGCCCCTGGTCGGCTCGTAGGGCTCGAGCGCCTGGGCTTTCTCGCTCTGGGCGGCCGCGATCTCGGCTGCTCGTGTGGCGGGCTCCGGCGCCGACTGCGCCGCGGCCGGACCCACGAGCACGCTGGTGGCGAGCACGGAGCCGATGGTGAGGAGACCCAACGTTCGCATGGGACAGGAACCTTCCGGTGGTCGCCGGCGCCGGAGAGGCGGCTTGGCGGGAGGGCGCGTCGGCAACCCCTGGCGATTCGACGCGGATTCCAGCCAGGCTGTTCCCGGCGCGCGACGTGCGCCCTGCGCAGCGTAGCACGGCCCCGAACGGGGACGGCGCGGCCCGCGGCACCCGTTCCGGCTGATCGGTAATCGTCAGGTGGCGTGGGCGGCCCGCCGCGGCACGCCGTCCTCCGGCGGCGCCCCTCACAGACCGGCCAGCACCTCGCGCGCGCGCTTCGCGTTCGGGTGATCGG
This sequence comes from Vicinamibacterales bacterium, assembly GCA_041394705.1. Lineage (GTDB taxonomy): Bacteria > Acidobacteriota > Vicinamibacteria > Vicinamibacterales > UBA2999 > CADEFD01. The sequence goes on along the minus strand of JAWKHS010000028.1, from coordinate 59,538 downwards.
CGCCGGCCGCGTCAGTGGTCGCCCGCAGCGACTCGTCGAGGGCCGCACGGGCCTCCTCGCTCCGTCCGGCCGCGGCCAGCGCCTCGCCGAGCGTCAGGTAGGCCAGGGCGACGGTGGTCGACGCCTGACGGCCGGTGGTGGCGGCCTGGACGAGGGAGAGGGCCCGCTCCGCGTCCGCGAGGGCCCCCGGGACGTCGCCGCGGCGCAAGCGTACCAGGGCCCGCATCCGCAGCGCGGACGGAATCGACCCGGCGAGTCGCGGATCGCTCTCCATGAAGGCAACGGCGGCCTCGGCCAGGCGCGACGCCTCCTCGAGGCGCTGGCGCGCGAGCGCGATACGCACGCGGTCGATCGCCACGGTCGCGAAGGCGGCATGGGTGGGCGGGAACATCCTGCGGAAGCGGGCCTCGACGTCCACGAGGAGCGCCTCGCCCCGATCGAGACGGCCCGCGAGCACGTTGGTCCTGGCGGCCTGGAGCTGGGCCTGGTCCGCCACGACGGCGTCCCCCCGCTGGCGCGCCAGCCGCATCGCCCGCTCGACCAGCGGCAACGCTTCGTCATAGCGCCCGAGATCGGTGAGCGCTCGCGCGAGGTTGGCCCAGGAGATCGCGTCCACCCGTGCGTCGGAGCCGCCGGTGAGGCTGATCTCGACCGATCGACGGAGCATCCGTTCGGACTCGAGCGGACGTCCCAGCCGGCCGAGCACGAGGCCCCAGTTGTTCAGGAGGGTGCCGGCCCGCTCGGTCTCCTCGCGGCCGAGCGCCGCGAGCTGGCGGTAGGCCTCGCCGAACGCCGCGTTCGCCTCGGCGATGCGATCGGCCATGCGCAGCGCCTCGGCCCGCTCCATCGCCAGCTTCAACGCCATGAGCGGCGACACGACGCCGGCCGACTCGGCGGACAGACGCGCCTGGTCGGCGTGCGCGATGGCGCCCTCTCCGTCGTCGGCCCAGATCGCCGTGCTCGCGCCGTCCAGGTGGCAGGCCGCCCGGGCCAGGCCGAACTCCGCGCGGGCCGGAATGGCGGCCAGCCCTTCGTCGATCAGCTGCCGGGCGCGCGCCAGGTCGCCCGTCTTCACCACCTCCCGTCCGAGCTCGCACGCGGCCCGCGCCCGGAGCGTGGGGTCCGGCGACGTCCGCGCCGCGTCGTACGCCCGCTGCATGAGCCCGAGCGCGCGCGTCGTCTCGCCGACGGTGCCGAACATCTCGGCGATGGCGATCATCGAGTCGGTGCGGGTCTCCTCGAGGTCGTCGCCCTGGCGCGCGACGATGCGTTCGGCGCGTTCCAGCAGCTCGCGCGGCGTGAACGCCTTGCCCAGCGGCGCGGCATCCGCGATGAGGAACGCGTTCAGGTCGTTGATGGCCTCGGCCCGCGCGAGCTGGCGGCGCGCGAAATCCCGCTGTGCCGTCGCTTCCGCCGCCTGCTGATCGGCGCGCGCGGCCTGCGCGGTGGCGCGGCGGGCCTGCGTGAGCGTGCCGGCCAGCCCCGCCAGGAGGGCCACGACGGCCACGGCGGCGAACGCCACCGACGCCCGGTGGCGGCGCGTGAACTTGCGGAGCCGGTAGTGGAGCGTGTCCGGCCGCGCCGCGATCGGCTCGTGGCGCAGCCACCGCCGCAGGTCGTCCTCGAAGGCCGCCACCGTCGCATAGCGTTCGGCCGGCGCCTTCTTCATGGCCTTCGCCAGGATCGTGTCGAGGTCGCCGGCCAGCCGTGTTGCGAGGCGGTCGGGCGTCGATCCGCGGGCCCAGGCGAGCGCCTCGGGCGTAGGGCCGTCCCCCGACGGCCCGCGCGTGACGGTGTCGGAGGCCCTGGCCGGTTCCTCGTGCAGTACCGCCTGGACGAGCGACGCGGGGGTCGTGGCGTGATCCACCGAGGGGTGGCGGCCCGTGAGCAGCTGGTACAGCAGCACGCCCAGCGCGTAGACGTCGGTGGCCGTCGTGATGGCGCCGCCCGTGAGCTGTTCGGGCGCCGCGTAGGCGGGCGTGAGGGCCGCCGTGCCCTGCGTGGCCGCCACCGTCGGCCCGTCCGGATCCGCGTGCAGCAGCTTTGCGATGCCGAAGTCGAGCAGCTTCACGTGCCCGTCGTCGGTCACCAGCACGTTGCCGGGCTTGATGTCGCGGTGCACGACCAGGTTCGCGTGCGCGTGGCCGATCGTGGCCAGCACGTCGAGGAACAGGTAGAGACGCTCCGGGAGGCCGAGCCGTCGGGCGTCGCAGTAGCCGTCGATCGACGCGCCCTGTACGAACTCGAGCACGAGGTACGGCGCGCCGACCGTGGACAGCCCGGCGTCGAGCAGGCGCGAGATGTTCGGGTGGGTCAGCCTCGCCAGGATGGCCGCTTCCCGCGCGAAGCGCTCCGCGCCGGCGGTGCCGGTGAGCGCCGCGTGGAGGAGCTTCACCGCGACTTTCTGGGCGAACTGGCCGTCGCGCCGCTCGGCGAGCCACACCGCGCCCATGCCGCCCTGGCCGATGAGCTCGACGAGACGGTAGGCCCCGACCTCGAGGCCGACGAGCGCGGCGGCTGCGGGCGCGGGGATCGCGCGGTCCTCCAGGAACCCCCGGGACTCCATGGCCGCGAACTCGCCGAGCCATGGCTGGACCGCGGCCGCCGCGTCGGGATTGCGCGCCGCGAGGGCCTGCAGCCACGCGGGCCGCGCGTCCGGCGCGAGGTCCAGGACCTCGTCGAGCAGCTTGCTGATGAGGCTCCAGTGCTCGGGCGACGGCGTTGCCATGATTCTCCCTTCGGGCGCTCGGCGCCCGGTGGCGGGGATTACTGGCCCAGCAAGTCGCCCCGGACGATCCGGTGCAGGAACACCCGCGCCTTCTGCCAGCTCCGCTCGACGGTGCGTTCGGAGACGCCCTTCATCGCCGCGATCTCCGGCACCGTGAACCCGCAGAAGAACTTCAGGTCCACGACGTCGGCCAGCGCCGGGTCCACCGCCGCCAGCTCGTCCAGGGCCGCGCCGAGCGCGCTCAGCTCGCCGCTGTCGGCCACCGCCTCCGCCACATTGGTACTAATCGCAGTCAGCTCGAACTGGCCGCCACGCTTCTGCGCCTGGCGGCTCCGGGCGTAGTCGATGATGAGGCCGCGCATGACCCGCGCCGCGTAGCCGAGGAAGCGCTGCTGGTCCGGGAACCGGTCGCCGTCCTGCTTGGAGAGGTCCATGTAGGCCTCGTGCAGCAGGCTGGTCGCGCCCAGGCTCACGCCCCAGCCATGCCGCGCCAGCTGCTGGCGGGCGATGCGATGGAGCTCGGCGTAGAGCGTGGTGAAGAGCCGCTCGGAGGCGCCCGGCTCGCCACGGTCCGCGGCCTCGACGAGGGCGGTCAGTGAGGGAGTGGCCATAGGAGGGTCGTCCCGCAGTCTAGCGCAGCCCCGACACGCGCGCGCATCTCCGTCCGTCCGCCTCGTGGCGGCAGGGCGGGGCGGTTTTCGATTCCAGGGCAGAGGACGTCCATTCACGGACGTCACGCACTGGGAGAGCAGCCATGCAGCGGTGGTGGGTCGTGTCGTCGTTCGTCGTGTTGGCGGGCCTGGTCGCGGGAGCGACGGAGGCGCCGGCGCAGTCCCTGGGGACCTTCAAGTGGCGGACCGAGCCGTACTGCAACGTCATCACGGTGACCGTCACGCCGATCGGAGGCGTCTATGCCCTCGACGGCTTCGACGAGCAGTGCGGGGGCAATCCGAAGCAGCCGGTGCGCGGCGTCGCGCTGCCGCAGGCCAACGGCAGCATCACGATCGGGCTGAGCATCGTGATCCTGCCCGGCGGCACCCCGGTCAACCTCGAGGCCGGCATCAGCCAGTCGAGCCTGGGCGGCACGTGGAGGGACAGCGCCGGCAACTCGGGGCAGCTGACGTTCGGTCCGACCTCCACGAGCGGCGGCCCGCGGCCCGGGCCCGTCCCTCCGGCCCCGCCACTGCCGCCTGCCTTCATCGCGCAGCCAAAGGGCAGCTTCGTCGCCCGTGGCGACGCGAACGACCCGGACATCAACCCGATTCAAGGTGCTGGCCGCCGCATGGTCTGGCACGCGGGCAAGGCCGCGTTCCGGGCCGGCGAGGTCATCGGCGGAGAGTGGGACGACGCGTCCGTGGGAGCCTTCAGTGCCGCATTCGGGTCGCGGACCATCGCACAAGGCACGGCGTCGTTCGCTGCCGGCTTCAACTCGGCCGCGCTGGGATCGTCAAGCGTCGCGCTCGGATCGAACGCGCGCTCTGGCAGCGGTTCGTTCACCTTCGCCGACCAGATCAACGCCTTCTTCACGTCGGGCACCAACCAGTTCAACGCGCGCGCGACGGGCGGTGTGGGCTTCTACACGAACAGCACACTGACGGCGGGCGTGGAGCTGAAGCCGGGCGCCAGTGCCTGGTCGTCGGTGTCGGACGTGAACCGCAAGGAGCACTTCAAGGATCTCGACGGCGGGGACGTCCTCGCGAAGCTTGCCGCCATGCCCATCCGGGAGTGGAACTACAAGGCGCAGGACGCGGCGATTCGTCACGTCGGGCCCACGGCGCAGGACTTCTCGGCCGCCTTCGGCCTTGGCGAGGACCCGCTGCGCATCAGCACCATCGACGCCGACGGCATCGCGCTGCGCGCCATCCAGGCGCTCGAGGCGCGAACTCGCGCCGAGAACGAATCGCTCAAGACGCAGCTCGCCGCGATGCAGGCGCGGCTCGACGCGCTCGACGCTGCCAGGCGGTAGCGCTCCCCTCCGGCCCCGGTCCTTTCCACTCTTGGCCTTTCACAGGAGACGTGTGCCATGTTCCGCCTCGTGCTCGTCATTGGTGCCGCCGTCGCGTTGGCCGGATCGGCTGCGGCGCAGCCGCTCGGCACCTTTCGCTGGAAGACCGAGCCGTACTGCAACGTGATCACCCTGACGGTCACGCAGCACGGCCCGACCTACGCGCTGGATGGATTCGACGATCAGTGTGCGGCTGCCGTCAAGGCACCGGTCACAGGCCTGGCCGTCCCGAATGCCGACGGCACCATCCAGTTCGGGCTGACGATCGTCACCGCGAGCGGCGTCCCTGACCACCTGGCGGTGCCGCTGAGCGTGGCGACGCTGGGCGGACCGTGGAAGGACGGCGCCGGCAACACCGGCACCTTCGTCTTCAACCCGAGCCGCGGTAGCGGCAGTCCGCGGCCGCGGTCGGCGCCGCCGGTGCCCTCGGCGATCAGCCTGAGTCCCGATGGGGCCCTGGTGGCCGGAGGCCAGTCGGGCGTCGGCACGGTGCCTGCGTCGGGCCGAGGCGTCCGGATGATGTGGTATCCCGGCAAGGCCGCCTTCCGCGTGGGCGAGGACCGGATTGGCATGTGGGACGACTCCGCCATCGGCTATGGCAGCGTGGCGATGGGAAACAACCCCCTGGCCGCCGGCAACTTCAGCGTCGCCATCGGGCGAGACGCCGCCGCCACGGCCGTGGATGCCGTCGCCCTCGGATTCAACACCCAGGCCTCGGGCGACAAGAGCGTCGCCATCGGCAATCTCTCGATCGCCGCGGGCTTCGGCAGCGTCGCGCTGGGCACCAACGCGCGGACGTCGACGAACGGGTTCGGATCGTTCGTGTTCGGTGACGCCTCTGGCCTGCCGCCCGTGGTGGCGACCACCCCCAACGAGTTCCGGGTGCGCGCCGCCGGCGGCACCATGATTTTCTCGAACGGGCCCATGTCCACGGGCGTACGCCTCGCGCCAGGGTCGAGCGCGTGGTCCACGCTGTCCGACGTGAACAGCAAGGACCATTTCACGGACCTGGACGCCGCCGACGTGCTCGCCAAGATCGCGCGGATGCCGATCCGGGAGTGGAGCTACAAGGCGCAGGACGCGGCCATCCGCCACGTCGGCCCGACGGCGCAGGACTTCTCGGCCGCCTTCGGCCTGGGCGAGGACCCGCTGCGCATCAGCACCATCGACGCCGACGGCATCGCGCTGCGCGCCATCCAGGCGCTCGAGGCCAGGACGCGCGTCGAGAACGAGGCGCTCCGCCTCGAGAACGGCGAGCTGCGGAGCGAACTGGACGCCCTGCGGGCGCGGCTCGACGTGCTCGAGGGCGCCAAGAAATGAGGCGTGGCGGCTCCCGCCCGGCGTTTCCGATGTCCAGACAGGCCCGCTCATGTGGCGCACGTATTGGCAACCGTTTTCCGAGAGGACTCCGATCATGACGACGACCGCCCAGCGTCCCATTCAGCCTCACAACGAACGTCCCGCCGCCGTGTGGAGCGCGGGCGGGGCCGACTACGACGCCATCAGCCGCGGCATCGCGGACTCGAGCGAGCACTGCGTGCTCCGGCTCGATCCCAGGCCCGGCGAGCGCATTCTGGATGTGGCCACCGGCACGGGCTGGACCTCGCGCCTGGTCGCGCGCCGCGGGGCGACGGTGACGGGCGTGGACATCGCCGCCGAGCTCGTGGCGTCCGCCCGCTCCCGCGCCGCCATCGAGGGCCTGCCGATCGAGTACCACGTCGGCGATGCCGAAGCGCTGCCGTTCGGTGACGGCGAGTTCGACGCCGTGGTGTCCACGGTCGGCGTGATGTTCGCCAGCCGTCCCGAGGCCGTGGCCGCGGAGCTCGCCCGGGTCGTGCGCCCCGGCGGCCGCCTCGCGCTCACGACGTGGACCGACGACAGCAGCGTCCACCGGATGTTCCAGGTGATGAAGGCCTACATGCCGCCTCCGCCGGCGTCGCCGCCGCCGTCGCCCTTCGAGTGGGGCAAGCAGGCGCGCCTGCGCGAGCTCCTGGCGTCGGCGTTCGAGCTCGGCTTCGAACACGGCGTGTCCTACTACCGCGAACCGGATGCCGCGGCGGCGTGGGAGACGTTCGTGACCGGCTACGGCCCGACGCGCATGCTGGCGGCCAGCCTGCCGCCCGACCGCCGCGAGGCCCTGAAGCAGGACTTCGTGGCCTTCCATGACGCGTACGCGACAGACCTCGGCGTCACGGTGCCGCGGACGTACTGGCTGACGCTCGGCCGCAAGCGCTAGGGCTGTCCACCGCTGGGCCGGCCGCGGACGCTCGGTGAACCCGCGGACGGCGCCCTGGCGGGGCGGCGTCAGCGGGACGTCCTCCGCCGGCAACCAGACCGACCTGCACCTCGGCGAGATCGTCTTCTCCGTGGACCGCTAGCGTCGGCTCTCCTCGTTCGACCTGTCTCGGTATCGGCGGCGGCATGCCGTCAAAGGAAAGGTGTGTCATGGCTCGCTCGCTTCCCACAGGCATCGTCGGGGTGGTCGCCGTGCTCGCGGCCGGCGCGGTTCAGGCCGAAGCCCAGGCGGTGGGCACGTTTTCATGGCAATTGCAGCCGTATTGCAACGTCGTGACGGTCACGATCACCCGGCAGGGCGGCGTCTACGCGCTCGACGGCGTGGACGACCAGTGCGGCGCCGGCAAACTCGCGGCCACCGACGGGACGGCGTTCCTCAACCCGGATGGAACCATCGGCCTCGGCTTCACGATCGTGCCGTCGCCCGATGGCATCCCCGTCACGGTGGACGCGTCGATCGATCCCGGTTCGCTCGGCGGTCCCTGGCGCGACACGGCTGGCAACCGCGGCACGCTGGTCTTCGGTCCGGCGTCGTCGCCCGGCGGCTCACCCCGACCCGGCGGACAGGCCCTGGCGGGCGTGTTCGTCGGATCCGGCCTGCGATTCGTGTCCACGAGCGGGAAGCTGCCGCCGCACCTCGAGATCGACGACCTCGCCATCCGGAAGCTCGTCGAGGTGGTCCAGTCCGGATCGAACATCGGGCTCGGCAGGAACGCCATGCCGCACCCGGGCGGCGTCATGTCCACGGCCGTTGGCGAGAACGCCATGAACGGGCTGACCACGGGCCGGAACAACACGGCCGTGGGCGCCAACGCTCTCAAGAGCATGGCCGACGGCAGCGAGAACGTCGCGGTCGGCTCCTACGCGCTCACCGACAACAGCAGCAACAAGGCGAACGTGGCCGTCGGGAGCTCCGCGCTGGCGCACGTCGTCGTCGGCGACGCCAATGTCGGTCTCGGCGACCAGGCGCTCCTCCAGCTGTCGCTCGGCCGCAACAACATCGCCATCGGTCAGCAGGCGGGCTTCGGCCTGGTCGGCGGGAACTACAACATCTACATCGGTACGACGTCGCCGTCGTCGCTCGACAACTACACGACGCGCCTCGGATCGCCGAATCAGCAGCGGGCGTTCATCGGCGGCATCCGTGGCGTCCAGACGGGCATCGGCAACGCGGTGCCCGTGGTGGTCGATTCGAACGGACAGCTGGGCACCATCAACTCGTCGCGCCGCTTCAAGGAGGACATCCAGGACCTCGGCGCGGCCGGCGACAAGGTGCTGGACCTCCGGCCCGTGCAGTTCCGCTACAAGACGCCGTTCTCGGACGGCTCGGCGCCCGTGCAGTACGGGCTCATCGCCGAGGAGGTGGACGAGGTGCTGCCGGAGCTGGTGTCCCGCAGCGCCGACGGCCAGATCGAGACCGTGCAGTACCACGTCCTGCCGACCCTGCTCCTGAAGCAGGTGCAGCGGCTGGAGTACGAGCGTGCGGCGATGGCCGAGCGTCTGTCCGCACTCGAGGCGGAGCTGGGAGCGCTGAGGGCGTCCGGGCCCAGCGTCGCCCTGGCCGACCCGCGTCAGAAGTAGGCGCGGGCCTCGCCGCGTTCGCCCGCGGCCGGCCTAGAAGTAGGCGCGGCGGAAGAACACGAGCGTCGTGCCGATGGTCACGCCCAGGATGATGTAGCGGGTGACCGTCGGCGGCAGCCGCTGGCCGAGGCGGCCGCCCAGGAAGCCCCCGGCCACGGCGCCCACGAGCATCGCGAGCGTCTCGGGCCAGCGCACCTCGCCCCGCGCGACGAAGTAGGCGACGGCGATCACGTTCATGGCCGCCACCGTGAGCATCCGTGTGGGGTGGAGGGCTTTCAGGTCGTGCCGGTCGACCAGCGACCAGGCGGCCAGTGCCATGATGCCGACGGCGCCGCCGAAGTAGCCGCCGTAGATCCCCACCAGGAACTGGAGCGGCAGCACGGCGGCGGGACCACCGTGGGCACGCTCCCGCAGGTAGGCGCTCACCCGTCCCCCGAAGAGGAACGCACAGGTCGCCAGGAGCAGCAGCCACGGCAGGATGCCGTCGAAGAGACGGACGGGCGTCGAGAGCAGCAGCACGGCGCCGGTGAGACCCCCGGCGGCGCTCATCGCGATGAGCCTGATGATGGGGACGCCGCCGACATCGACGAGGCCGGTCCGGCGCGGTCCGCTCATGTATGCCCACACCGACGCCAGGGTGGCGGGCGCGAGCGCGACGGTGGACGAGGCGTTGGCCGTCACCGACGGCAACCCCGCGAACACCAGCGCCGGCAGCGTCAGGAAGGATCCGCCCCCGGCCACGGCGTTCATGACGCCGGCGCAGGCGCCCGCGCCGAAGAGCAGCAGGCTCGTGCCGCCCGCCACGCCTACAGGACGACCAGATCGCGCGTCGTGGTCGGCGACCCGGCCTTCTCGAACCAGTCGATGCCCTCGCTCACGAGATCGAACTTCAGCGCGTACCGTCCGGCGTCCGCAGGCAGGGGCACCTCGATCGGGACGTCGGCGGCGCCGCCCGCGGGGATGTCGTCCGGCAGCCACGCGCGCGCGTAGTCGCGGTTGAGGAGCGTGCCATCGGCGGCGCAGAGCTGCGCGCCGAGCCGGACCAGTCGCCGGCCGTAGCTGGCGAGCTTGCGGAACGGCCGCGTGGAACGGTTCGTGACGTGCGTGGCGACCGTGATGGTGTCGCCCGCGCGGCCCGACAGGGCGTCCACCGCCTGCACCGCGATCTCGGCCCGGGGCGTGGCCCCGGGAATGGCGTTGCCCAGGCCCGAGTGGTCCCACACCTCGTACTTGATGCGATCGAAGTCGGCCGTCCCGGGCGCGAAGCGGCGGGAGAACGAGTCCTCCGGGTGATCGGTGATCTCCCAGGTGAGGCGATCGGCCCCGAACTCCTGCGCGAGCCGCCGCGCGCGCTCCATCTCCTCGTCCGAGTCGTTCCAGGTGAACAGGATGTAGCGCCAGTTGATCTGCGGCACGTCGCGGCCGTGCTTCGCCTTCTCGTCGGCCATGGCGCGGAGGTTGGCCGTGGCCACGTCGAACTTGCCCCGCTGGCGGTACTTCTCGTACACGGCCTGCGAGGCGCCGTCGATGGAGAAGGTGACCTCGTCGATGCCCGAGTGCACGAGCCGCCGCGACCGCTCCTCGTTCAGGGCGCCGCCGTTGGTGCTCGTGTAGAGGTAGATGTGCGGGAACTTCGTCTTGATGTACTCGCACATCTCCACCGCGCGCTTGTGGAGGAAGGCCTCGCCGTAGTTGAAGAAGTCCACCCGCACGAGCGACGGGCCCGCCTCGTCGATGACGCGCGTGAAGAGGTCGAAGTCCAGCATGCCCGCCTGGCGGGTGCGCGTGATGCCCGTCTCGGGCGCGCAGCAGGCCTGGAAGCACGAGATGTTGCAGGCGGCCGTGCACTCCACGTAGAGGCGGTTCGGCAGGGGCCCGACGTTCAGGTCGCGCACGGGCGGCGCCTGCCCGGGAGCCAGGGGCTCCTTGAGGGGACAGTCGCCGCAGAAAGGCGAGCCGCCGGTGTTGATGTCCTCGCGGAGCTCGGTCGCGAGGGGCCCGCGCCACACGTCGGCGAGCGTGGTCGTCCGGGCATCGCCCATGATCCGCTTGCCGTAGGGGTCCGAACAGCCGCAGGAGATCCGGCCGTCGCAGAGGAGGATCGCCGTGGACCAGGGCCAGGCGCAGGTGAACCGCTCGGCGAGGTAGTTGAGCGACATCGGGCAGCCGCCGTCAGGGTTCCTTCGTGTCGAGGTTCTTCATCACGCTGTCGAGCCGGCCGTTCTCGTAGGTGGTGTAGCAGAGGGCGAGGGCCTCGGCCAGGTACTGGCGCGCCTCGTCGTCGGTGAGCTGCCCCAGCACGTGCTGCACTTCCTTCACGGTGTGCTCGTACGAGTAGTCGTCGGGGTTGTCCCAGAAGGTCTTGAACAGCGCCTCGAGCACCAGCTGCACGTCGCCGTCGAGCTCGATGGTCACGCCCTTGCTCGTGGTGATCGTGCGCATGTCAGGCCCCGAAACTGGCCAGCGCCGACGCCTCGTCGGCGTGGAGGGCGAGGAAGTTGTGGGCGCCCGTCATGGTGAGCATCGTCTCGACGCGCTTCTGCACGCCCGCCAGCTTCAGCGAACCGCCCTTGCCGCTGGCCTGCCGGTACAGGTCCATCAGGCAGCCGATGGTCGCGCTGTCCACGTAGGTCACCTTCGTGAAATCGAGCAGGACCTTGCGGTCGCCGGCGTCGAGCAGGCCCGTGACGGCGCCCGCGAACTCGGCCAGCAGTGGATACATCAGGCGTGCCTCGTCGAGGCGCACGATCGCGACGTCGTTCGAACGGTCGATGCTGAAGTTCATCTCACACGACTCCGCTTCGGCGGGAATCCGGGCCGCCGCCCGCCATCCGCGCGGCGACGGCCCTGTCGTCGCTTTCGCGTATCCGGCTGATTTGCCGCGCCAGCTCGTTCCGGCCGCGGTTGATGCGGGACTTCACCGTGCCTTCGGGCAGCCCGAGCCTGTCGGCGATCTCCTGGTAGGACAGCTCCTGGAGATCCCGCAGCAGCACGGCTTCCCGCAGCGTCGGCGCCAGCTCGGCGAGGCCCCGGCGCAGGAGCGAGGCCCGGTCGCGCTGTTCGAGCGACTGGTACGGGCTGGTGGTGTGGGACACGGGCGCCAGCGTCCCGGGGTCCACGTCCCGGTCGATCGCCTCGCGCTCCTTGCGGACGCTGCGGTAGTGGTCGATGCAGAGGTTGCGGCTCACGCTCACGAGCCAGGTCTGGAAGTTGGCCCGCCGGTCGAACGTGTTCAACGACTTGAAGATCTTGACGAAGACGTCCTGCGTGAGGTCCTCGGCGAGGTCGTGGCGGCCCGTGAACTTGTAGGCGATGTTGAAGACGCGGCGGCGGTTCATCCGCACGATCTCGTCCCATGCCGACTGGTCGCCCGCGAGACAGCGCTGGATCAGCGTATCGATGGCGTCGGGCTCGACCGACGGGGCGTCTGGTGGCATCGGCAGGAAGGCGGAACGCCGGCCAGAATATCACTGTTGGCCGGGGCCCGGCCTCGATTCGGGCCTCGCTTCACGGTATCATCGCCGCCTCCGTCGTGACCCCACCGCGTTCCTCCCATTCCGACGTCGGCCTGGCCATCGACGGCGTGTCCGCCGCCGACGTGGCCGCGGCGCTCGGGACCCCGTGCTACGTCTACGGTGCCGCCGCGATCCGGGCGGCCTACCGCGCGCTGGACACCGCGTTCGGCGCCCGGCGCCACGCGATCCACTACGCGCTGAAGGCGAATTCCACCCTGGCGATCGTGCGGCTGCTCCGCGAGCTCGGCAGTCACGCGGACGCGAACTCGATGGGCGAGGTGGACGTCGCGCTCCGCTGCGGCTTCGAGCCGCGGGAGATCGTCTTCACCGGCGTCGGCAAGTCATCGGCCGAGCTCGAGCGCGCCATCACGCTGGGCGTGCACGCCATCAACGTCGAGTCCCCGGGCGAGCTCGAGCGGCTCGATCAGCTCGCCGTGGCGCACGGGACGACGGTCCGCGTGGCCCTGCGCGTGAACCCGGACATCGACGCCGAGAGCCACCCGCACATCTCGACCGGCCTGCGTGACAACAAGTTCGGCGTGCCGATCGCGGTCGCGCACGGGCTGTTCGTGGACATGGCCCGCCGGCAAGGCCTCGTGCCGGTCGGCGTGCACGTCCACATCGGCTCGCAGATCACGAGCCTCGCCCCGCTGGCCCGTGCGGCCGAGGCGGCGATCTCGCTGGCGCGCGCGCTCAGAGCCGACGGCATCCCGATCGAACAGGTGGACTTCGGCGGCGGCCTCGGCATCGCCTACGACGAGAGCCCGGTGCCGGACGCCGGCGCGTACGTGCGGACGCTCGTGGACGCCGCGGGCGACACCGATTTCACACTGGTCATCGAGCCGGGGCGCTCGATCGTGGGGCCGGCCGGCGTGCTGCTGTCCACGGTCGTGGACGTGAAGCATGTGCCCGGCGGGCGCCGCTTCGTCGTCCTCGACGCCGGGATGACCGAGCTGATGCGTCCGGCCCTGTACGGCGCCTACCACCGGATCGACGCGGTGCACCCGCGTCCGGGCCTGCCCGTCGCGTGCGACGTGGTCGGGCCGATCTGCGAGTCCACCGACCGCTTCGCGCGCGACCGCGCGCTGCCGCCGCTCGAGGTGGGCGACCTCGTGGCGATCCGCGACGTCGGCGCGTACGGTGCCGCGCTGGGATCGACCTACCTGCGCCGCCCGCTGCCGCCCGAAGCGCTCGTGGACGGCGGCACGTGGACGACCATTCGCCGGCGCCAGACGCTCGACGAACTGCTGCAGCTGGAGGCCTAGTGCGCGGCCGGCTCATCGCCTTCGAAGGCCTGGATCAGAGCGGCAAGCAGACGCAGGCCGAGGCGCTCGTGGCGGCGCTGGGCCGCGCGGGCCACGTGGTGCGGACGCTGTCGTTCCCCGACTACGCCACCACCATCGGCGCCGAAATCGGCGCGGCGCTGCAGGGCGGGCGTCCGTACGGGCCGGACGTGCTGCAGCTGCTCTACATCGCCAACCGGTACGAGTACGCCCCGCGGATTCGCGCGTGGCTCGACGAGGGCGCCGTCGTGGTCGCCGATCGCTACGCGGCGTCGAGCCTCGCCTACGGCGAGGCCCAGGGACTCGACGTGGCGTGGCTGGCCGACGTGCAGCGGCACCTGCCGACGGCCGACCTCACGATCCTGCTCGACATCGCGCCGGAGACGTCGCTCGCGCGCAAGCAGGTGGCCCGCGACCGCTTCGAGCGCGACCTGCCGCTGCTGTCCCGCGTGCGCGAGAGCTACACCCGCCAGGCCGGGGGGCAGGGCTGGCTCGCCCTGGACGGGGCCCGGCCCGCGGCCGACGTGCACGCCGACGTCGTCAGCGCGGTCGGAACGCGGCTCGCGCTGCTGTGAGCGCGACGATCCGCCGCGGCCGCGCCGCGGCCAGCGTCTCGGCGGCCGCCACCAGCGTCGCGCCCGTGGTCAGCACGTCGTCCACGAGCCCGACGACGGCGCCCGTGACCTCCCCGGCCCGCCGGCTGCAGGCGAACGCGTGGCGGACGTTGGCCTGCCGTGCCGCCGCCGTGGCTGCGGCCTGCGGCGGCGTGGGCACCGGGCGGACCAGGGCGGGACACACGGGTGCCGCCATCCCGCGGGCGAGCCACGCGGCCTGATTGAAGCCGCGCTCCCGCTCCCGTCGCGGATGGAGCGGCACCGGGACGAGGACATCGACGCCGGGCGCGACCGCCGGCAGCAGCTCCCGCATCCGCAGGCCGAGCCCCACGGCGATCGTCGGCCGGCGTCCGTACTTGCAGGCGTGTACGAGGTCCGCCAGGGCGCCATCGAACGGGCCGAGGGCACGCGCCGCGGCGATCGGGCCGAGGTCCACCGAGCACCGCGCGCACGCCGTCGCGCCGCCGACGGGCGGCAGCGCATCACCGCAGCGTGTGCAGACCGGCGGTGTGTAGCGGGCGATCCGGGCCCAGCAGGCGGGACATGCCGCGCCGTCGAGCGGCTGCTCGAGCACGGCATCGCAGACGGCGCAGGTGGGCGCGAGCAGCGCGGCGAGCACGCCGTCGAGCAGCGTCCGCATCAGCACGGCCGCCCCGCCGCCGCGCGCCCGCGGCGTGGTGCGCGCGGTGGAGGCTCAGGCGGCCGGTGTGGATTCCGGCAGCGGCAGCGGCGTGGCGTTGCCCCACAGGCGCTCGAGTGCGTAGAACGCCCGCGCCGAGGGCGAGAACACGTGCACGACGAAGTCGAAGTAGTCCAGGAGCACCCATTCCCCGCGGTCGTACCCTTCCACGTGGCTCGGGCGGAGCTTCTTCGCCTTGAGGACGGCTTCCACGGCGTCGGCGATGGCCTGCACCTGGCGGCGGTTCTGGCCCGTGCACACGAGGAAGTAATCGGTGAACGCGTCGGACTGCCGGAGATCCAGCGCCACCACGTCGTCGGCCTTCTTCTCGCGCATGGCGTCCACCGCGGCCACGATGACCGCGGGCACCCTTGTCCGCTTCGCTCGTCCACTCGTCGTCTTCGCCATGCAAGGCACCTACCAGTGCGGGCCGGAACCGTACAGCCCGTGCCGCCGAATGTACCGCTCCACGGGCTCCGTCACCAAGCCGGCCAGCGGTTCGCGCCTGGCCGCGCGTTCGCGAATGTCGGTGGACGACACGCCCGGCGTCGCCGCGTCCACCAGCACGATGCCCGTCGTCTCGCCGTGGCGCGCGGCGTCCAGGCCGATGATGCGCGGCGCCAGGTCGGGCACGCGGTCCCCGAGCGCCGCCAGCGCGGTGCCGGGCCGCGCCAGCACCACGAAGTGCGCCAGGTCCAGCACCGCGGGATAGCGGTGCCAGGTGGCAATTTCCGCGAAGGCGTCGGCACCGATCAGGAAGAAGATCTGCGTCGGCTGGAGGCCCTCCGCCGCGAGGCCGGCCAGCGTGTCGTAGCTGAAGGACGGCCCCTCGCGCCGGAGCTCGGCGTCGGAGACCGTCCACGAGTCCTGGTCGAGCGCGACGAGCGCCGCCATCGTGAAGCGATGGTAGCCGGACGCCCTGGGGCCGCTCCGGTGCGGCGGCACCCGTGACGGGACGAGGCGGACCGCGTCGAGGCCCAGCGCACGCTGCGCCTGCTGGCCGACGGCGACGTGGCCCACGTGCACCGGGTCGAACGTGCCGCCGAGCACGCCCACCGTCGTCATGGGCCGGCGGGATCCTCGAGTGGGGCGTCGTCGTCCCCGGCGGCGCGCGCGGCCTCCTCGGCGCGGGCCGCGGCCACGTGCGGCCACACGGCCTCGAGCAGCGCGCCGACGCCGGTGCCGGCGGCGGCCGAAATCGCGAGGAAGGGCAGGTTCAGCGCCTGGGCCCGCTCGCGAAGGGCATCGAGCCGCGCCGGCTCGTCCAGGGCGTCGATCTTGTTGGCGACCACGAGCTGCGGCTTCTCGAGCATGGCCGCGTCGAAGAGATCGAGCTCGCGGCGCACGACGTCGAGGTCGGTGACCGGGTCGCGGCCCGACGCGCCCGACACGTCCACGACGTGGACCAGGACCGCCGTGCGCTCGACGTGCCGGAGGAACTGATGGCCCAGACCGTGGCCCGTGTGGGCGCCCTCGATGAGACCGGGCACGTCGGCGATGACGAACGTGCGCTCGCCGCTCAGGCTGACCACGCCCAGGTTCGGCGTGAGCGTCGTGAACGGGTAGTCCGCGATCTTGGGCCGCGCCGCGCTGGCCCGCGCGATGAGCGTGGACTTGCCGGCGTTGGGGAAGCCGACGAGACCGACGTCGGCCAGGAGCTTCAACGTGAGACGCAGCCGCTTCTTCTCGCCCGGCTCGCCGGGCTGGACCTTGCGCGGCGCGCGGTTGGTCGCGCTCACGAACATCGCGTTGCCGAGCCCGCCGCGCCCGCCGCGCGCGACCACCACTTTCTGGCCGGTCCGCGTCAGATCGGCCAGGGGCACCCACTGGCCGTCCACGTCCGGATCGGCCACGGACACCGTGGTGCCCGGGGGGACCGGCACCTCGAGGTCCCGGCCGGCTTTCCCCGTGCGCAGCGCCCCCTCGCCAGGGCGGCCGCGGTCGGCCCGGTGTTCGGGGTTGTAGCGGAAGTGGAGCAGGGTGTTGCGATGCGGATCGGCGACGAGGACCACCGACCCACCGGCGCCGCCGTTGCCGCCGTCCGGGCCGCCGCGCGGCACGAACTTCTCGCGGCGGAAGCTCAGGCAGCCGGGGCCGCCCGCGCCCGATTCCACGACGATCTCGACGTCGTCTACGAACATAGGGGCTAGCGGCTAGGGGCTAGCGGCTAGATCTCCGAAGGGAGGAGCTGGCGGTTCGGACCGCCACCTGCGACGGGCGCTCCGCGGGGGCTACTCCGCGAGCGGCAGGATGCTGATGAAGCGGCCGCGGGCGCCGTGATCCTCGAACTTCACCGTGCCCGGAATCTTGGCGAAGAGCGTGTCGTCCTTGCCGATGCCCACGTTGATGCCGGGCCGGAACTTGGTGCCGCGCTGCCGCACGAGGATCGATCCGCCCGTGACGACATTGCCGTCGAACCGCTTGACGCCCAGCCGCTGCGAGTGGCTGTCGCGACCGTTGCGTGAGCTGCCCTGTCCCTTTTTGTGTGCCATGACGTCCTCGGGGCCCTCTCAGGCGACGATCTCGGTGATCCGCACGCGCGTCAACTCGCTGCGGTGACCGGCCGTGCGGCGGTACTGCTTGCGCCGCTTCTTCTTGAAGACGCGCACCTTCGGACCGCGGTGGGGCTCGACGACCACGCCCATCACCTTCGCGCCGTCCACCGTGGGCGCTCCCACCTTCACCTCACCGCCATCGGTGCCGACGACGAGAACCTGGTCGAAGGTGACCGACTGGTCCTTCTCGCCGGTGCCGTCGAGCTCGATCTCGAAGCCAGGCTCGACGCGATACTGATGGCCCTGGGCCGCAATCACTGCAAACACGGGACGTCTCCGTGAGGAAAAACCGTGCAACCGGCATGTCCCTACCGTGACCACACCACGTGGTCAGGAACCTCAGCCGGGCAAGAACCATTAAGGCTACCAGAAGAACGGGTCCCGGGGCTAGGGTCTCGGCCCGGAGCCCGACCCCCGGCGCTACTTCAGCAGCGTCCGGCTGCCCCGGACCTTCTGCGGGCTGAGCGTGTTCAGGAAGGTCGGCAGCAGGCGGTCCATCAACTCGAAGAACGACGACAGGGCAGGGGTCGTCTGGTTCGCGTTGTACAGCACTTCCTCGCGGAAGGTCTCGCTGTGGAGTTTCTCGCCGGTGCGGCCGTCGATGAAGATGAAGTTCGGACGCAGCACGAAGCCCTTGCGCTCCATGTATTCGCGCGTCGGCGCCACGACGCGGCGGCCGAGCGGGTCGAACGTCTCGCGCTCGCGCTGCACGAAGCCCGCGCGCTGCTGGGGACGGAAGGACACCGTGCCCGTGACGATGAGCGGCTGCTGGAGATCCTGGCCGACTTTCTTCCAGTACTCCGTGTCCGAGAACACCTTGTCGGCGCCGGCGAACGCGACCTCGTCGGTGATCGTCTCGGGCGTGGCCGTCTGGGGCTGCGGCGGCGGCGACCCCGCGGCGCCGGTATTGGCCGGATCGGACGCGGGTTCGACCATCTCGGCGAGGGGCAGGGCGTCGGCGTCGATGACGCGCAACGTGCCCTTGTTGCGGAGCTGGCTCCGGAGCAGGCGGACGGTTTCGAGATTGCCGTCCACGTCGTCGCTGCCCGCGGTGAGGAAACCCGCGACGAACACGCGGGTGAACGGACGCACGTCCAGCTTGGGCTGGATGGGCGTCTCGATCGGAATTTCCAGATACCCCGTCGAGCAGCCGCTCAAGGCGGCCACGGCGACGAGGCTAACGACCGTCCTTGCGCCCGGCGCGATCATTGATTTCCTTGAACAGCTCGTAGTTCTGTTTGATGAGCGGGTTGTTCGGCTCGAGCCGCATGGCTTTCTCGTAGGCCTCGCGGGCCTTGTCGAGGTCGCCCTCGTGCTCGTAGGCGATGGCCAGGTCGTTGAACGCCTGGGCGTAGGTGGGATCGATCTCGGTGGCGCGGCGCCACCGGTAGATCGCTTCCCGCCACAGGCCCCGCTGGGCCACCGTGATGCCGAACTCCACCTGTTGACGGGCGTCACCCCGCGCGTCGGCGTAGGCGGGCGCTGCAAGGCACGCCGACGACAGAATGACGACGACCAGAAGGCGAATCATGGGCCGTGAAGTCACTATAGTCCCGGTCACAGGCCCCGGCAAGCCAGAACGGCCGGCCTTTTCGCCTGCTGCACGCGGTGGCTCCTTCCGATAAGACGGGGCGCCGAGGTCCACGGTCGCCACGCCCAGCGCACGAGCCCCGCCGGCTCGTCGTGGAGGCTGCCATGACCGTGTCCGATGCTGTCGCCCTGGCGCTGTTCGGTGCCCCGAGGCGCCGACTCCTCGCCGCCCTCGTTCGTACCTGGCTGGGCCGGCCCATCCCCGACGTCGACGACCTGCCGCCTCGCGAGCCCGGGGAGCCCGTGGTCCGATGGGCCTGCCGCGCTGGCGGCGACCCCGATCCCGACGAGGAGTCCCGGGTGCTGTCCGACCGCGCGGCGCGCGTGCTCGCCGAGGGCGCGCGCCTCGGACAGCGGGCCATCGGCCTGGCCGACGACGCCTACCCCGAGCCGCTCCGACAGATTCCCGACCCTCCGTCCGTGCTGTGGCTCCACGGACAGCCCGAAGCCCTGGCATGGCCGCGCGTCGTGGCCGTCGTCGGCGCCAGGGCCGCCACACCCGCCGGCCGGACGCTGGCCGCCGAACTGGGCGCCGGCCTGGCGCGGGCGGGTGTGGTCGTCGTGAGCGGCCTGGCCCGCGGAATCGACAGCGCTGCGCACCAGGCCACGCTCGACGCCGGCGGCGTGAGCGTCGGCGTGCTCGGGTCGAGCCTCGACCGGCTGTATCCCCCCGAGCACGGGGGGCTGGCCCGGGCGCTGGCCGGGCAGGGCGCCGTCGTCAGCGAGCTGCCGCCGGGCACGCCGCCGCTGCCGTTCCACTTCCCGTTGCGGAACCGGATCATCAGCGGTGTGTCGGCCGCGGTGGTCGTCGTGGAGGCGTCCGAGAAGAGCGGTTCGCTCATCACGGCGATGGCCGCGGCCGAGCAGGGCCGGCACGTGATGGCGGTGCCCGGACCCGTCGCGCCCGGACGCCACCGGGGCGGCCACGCCCTCCTCAGGGATGGGGCCACCCTCGTGGAGGGCCCGGACGACGTCCTGGTCGAGCTCGGCTGGAAGGCCCAGCCGGAGCCGCCGCGCCGGGGACGCCCGCCGCTCGACGCCGATATCGCCCGCGAACTGGGTCTGGACGCCACGGTCGAGGACTTCTCGGCGGACGAGGTCGCGGTGGCCACGGGGTGGACCATTGCGCGGGTGAACGCCCGACTGGCGGCCCTGGAAGTGGACGGCAAAATCCAACGGGTTGGAGGGGGGCGTTTCCGGGGAACGCGGACCCGCGTGCTAAGGTAGGCGGTTCGAGGTTCGCTCCGTCACATGCCGAAGCCGCTGGTCATCGTCGAGTCGCCCGCCAAAGCCCGGACCCTCTCCAGGTTCCTGGGCAAGGACTACCGCATCGAGGCGAGCTACGGGCACATCCGAGACCTGCCCGAGTCGGCCAGCGAGGTCCCGGAGGCCATCAAGGGCAAGCCCTGGGGGCGGATGGGCGTGGACACCGACGGCGACTTCACCCCCCACTACGTGGTGCCGGCGGACAAGCGGAAGCACGTCCAGGCGCTCCGGGCCGCCGTCAAGGATGCCTCGGAGGTGATCCTCGCCACCGACCCCGACCGTGAGGGCGAGTCGATCAGCTGGCACCTGAAGCAGCTTCTCAAGCCGAAGGTGCACACGCGGCGCATCGTCTTCCATGAGATCACCGAGGAAGCCATTCGCGAGGCCCTCGACCACGCCCACGAGGACGTGGACGAGAACCTCGTCCGCGCGCAGGAGAGCCGCCGCATCCTCGACCGCCTCTACGGCTACACGCTCTCGCCCGTGCTCTGGAAGAAGGTGCAGACGGGGCTCTCCGCCGGCCGGGTGCAAAGCGTCGCCGTGCGCCTCATCGTGGAGCGCGAGGAAGAGCGGCTCGCCTTCGTCAAGGCCGCGTACTGGGATCTGGACGCGACGCTGGCGCACGGCGGCACGGAGTTCCCGGCCACGCTGGTCCGGGTGGACGAGAAGCGCGTCGCCACCGGCAAGGACTTCGACGCGGCCGGACGCCTGACCTCCGGGACCGTGCAGCGACTGGACGAACCCGCGGCGCGCGGCCTGGCCGACGGCTTGAAGCGCGGCATGCCGTGGACGGTCACGGGCGTGGAAGAGAAGCCGGCCACGCAGCGTCCTTCGGCACCCTTCACCACCTCCACGCTGCAGCAGGAGGCCAACCGCAAGCTGGGCTACTCGTCGGATCGCACGATGAGCGTCGCCCAGCGCCTCTTCCAGGGCGTGGAGATCGGCGGCGGCGACCTGGAAGGCCTCATCTCCTACCACCGCACCGACTCCACCACCCTGTCCGAGAAAGCGCTCGGCGAGGCCGGCCGCGCGGTGCGCGAGATGTACGGCGACGCCTACTACCGGGGGCCGCGGCAGTACCAGACGAAGGTGCGCAACGCCCAGGAAGCGCACGAGGCGATCCGGCCGACGGACTTCCGCCGCACGCCGCAGTCCCTGGAGCGGATCCTGGAAGCCGACGAATTGAGGCTCTACGAGCTCATCTGGAAGCGGGCCGTCGCCTCGCAGATGGCCGACGCGCAATTGCTGCGGACCTCGGTCGAGATCACGGGCCGGACGCCCGACGGCACGGTGGGCACCTTCTCGGCGAGCGGCAAGGCCATCGAGTTCCCGGGCTTCCTGCGGGCCTACGTCGAAGGGAGCGACGATCCCTCCGCCGAACTCGGCGAGCAGGAGACGCTCTTGCCCAAGCTGAAGGTCGGCGACGAGGTGCACGCGCCCGACCGGCTCGACAAGGACCTGATCCTCAAGCGCCTCGAGGCCAAGGGGCACGAGACGTCGCCGCCCGCGCGCTACACCGAGGCGTCGCTCGTGAAGCGCCTCGAGGAGGAGGGCATCGGCCGGCCGTCCACCTACGCGCCGACGGTGGCCACGATCCAGCGCCGCGGCTATGTCACGCGCCAGGGCAAGGCCCTGGTGCCGAGCTTCACCGCCTTTGCGGTGACGCGACTGCTGCGCGAGCACTTCGCCGACTACGTGGACATCGGGTTCACGGCGGAGATGGAGGAGATCCTCGACGAGATCTCGAACGGCCAGAAGGACTGGCTGGACTTCATCCGGTCGTTCTACCGGGGCGACGGCGCCCATACCGGCCTCGAGACGATCGTCCAGGGGAAGGACAAGTCGATCGACTATCCGGTCATCGACCTGGGCGTGGATCCCGAGTCGGGCCAGCACGTGCGCGTCCGCATCGGTCGCTACGGCCCGTTCCTGCAGCTCGGCGAGACATCGGACGACGCGCCCCGCGCGTCGATTCCGGAGGAGACCAGCCCCGCGGACCTCACGATCGACGAGGCGCTCAAGCTGCTCAAGGCCAAGGCCGAGGGCCCGAAGTCGCTCGGTCCCGACCCGGCCACGGGCCTTCCCGTCTACGTCATGCACGGCCGCTTCGGGCCGTACGTCCAGCTCGGCGAGACGCCGGAGAAGGGCGTCAAGACCAAGCCGAAGCGCGCGTCGCTCGAGCGGGGCATGTCGGAGGACGGCGTGACGCTGGCCGAGGCGCTCAGGCTGTTGTCGCTGCCGCGCCAGCTCGGCACGGCCGACGACGGCGAGGCGATTCTGGCCAACCGCGGCCGCTTCGGGCCCTACGTGCAGCACGGCTCCGAGTTCCGCTCGCTCGAGGCGACCGACGACGTCTACACGATCACGCTCGACCGGGCGAAGGAACTGCTGGCCAAGCCGAAGGGACAGCGGCGGCAGCGCGCGGCGCCCGCCGAACTGCGGGCCCTCGGCGAGCATCCGGCGTCGAAGGCGCCCGTCCGGATCCTCGACGGCCGGTACGGTCCCTACGTGAGCGACGGCGAGACCAACGCGTCGCTGCCGAAGGGCACGGTGGTCGAGTCGGTCACGATGGAGCAGGCCGTCGAGCTCCTCAACGCCCGAGCCGCGTCGGCTCCCGGGAAGAAGCGCCGGACCGCCGTGCGGGGAGGCGCCTCGCGTGCGCGCACCGCCAGCCCGCGGCCTGCCGCGAAGCGCAGCCGTAAGACGTAGGCGCCGTCGCGGTCCTGCGTTGCGCGCCTGGGCCCGCGGTGGAGTCGGGTAGGATCATCGAATGAAGACTTCCCGGCCCCAGCCCCCTCTCGGCACGGGCGCGCCCCCCAGGCGTGCCGTACTTGCCGGCGCCGCCGGCCTCGTCCTTGCGTGGCTGACTCCCATCCGTGACGCCGTCGCCGCTCAGGACCCCACGATTGCCCCGGGGGATCTGCTGGTCCGCGTCGGCGACGACAACCTGATTCCCCTCACGCCCGACGACATCCCGTTCGACGGGCGCGCGCTGCACGCCTGGCCCATCGGCCCCACCGCCGATGCCGCGAAGGACGGCACGCCGCTCAACCGCGTGGTGGTCGCCCGCCTGAACCCGGCCACGCTGTCGGAGGCGACGGCCTCGCGCGCCGTGGACGACATCGTGGCCTACTCGGCCATCTGCACCCATTCCGGGTGCGAGGTGGACGACTCGCTGGGCGACAACAGCACCTTCTTCTGCAGCTGCCACGGCTCCACCTTCGACCCGCGCGATTCCGGCGCCGCCATTGGCGGTCCGGCACCGCGGGCGCTGCCGGCGCTGCCGCTGAAGCTCGAGTCGGGCCGCCTGGTGGTCGCGGGCCGCTTCACGATGCCGCCCGGGTTCGGGCGCTAGCGTTTCCACAACTTTTCCCTTCCCTCGCGGACGCGCGGCCCATACGATACGATGCCGCGCATGCGCGAGGACGCCGGGATGCCGGCATGCGGCGAACCTGCGTCCGGCCGGCGGACGGTGCTGCGCACGGCGGCGGGGCTGGTGCTGGCCTGGCTCACGCCGCGCCGTGACGCGTCCGGCGGCCAGGACGAGGCGAGCCGCGCGCGGCCGGCGGCCGGCGACCTCCTGGTCCGCGGCAGCGACCCGTCGGACCCGCCCCTGACCGTCGCCGACGTGCCCCAGGACGGCACGCCCGTGGTCGCGTGGCCCCGGTCGCCGGACACCACGGTGGTCAAGCGGGGTTCGCGGCTGAACCGCCTCGTGCTCGTCCGGCTCGATCCGGCGACGCTCGTGCCCGCGACCCGCGCTCGCGCGGCCGACGGCGTGATCGCGTATTCCGCCATCTGCACCCACTCGGGCTGCGACGTCGGCGACTACCTGCCCGACGAAGGCCGCCTCTACTGCGAGTGCCATCAGACGCGGTTCGATCCGCACGACGGCGCGAAGGTCACCGATGGGCCGGCGCCACGGCCGCTGCCCGCGCTGCCGCTGAAGGTGGAGGCGGGCCGGCTGGTCGTGGCCGCGCCGTTCACGGCCCGGCCGGGTTTCGAGCAGGGATAGCGCCGCGCCCGGTGGCAGACAGTCCTTGGAGGTCCCGTCCATGCGCACGGTCCGTCTCCTCGTCGCCTTCGCCCTGGCGAGCGCCCTCACGTGGGCGACGCTCGACGCCCGCCAGCGGGCCGCGCCGCCGCCTCCGCCGGCCCCGCCGCTTCCGATGCCGGCGATTCTGCGGACGTATCCCGCGGTCACGGCCGAACGCCTGCTGCGCCCGGGAGACGCCGACTGGCTGAGCATCCGGCGCACGTACGACGGGTGGGGCTACAGCCCGCTCGATCAGATCACGCCCGCCAACATCGCGCGGCTGCGGCCCGTGTGGATCGGGTCCACCGGCGCGACCAACGGCCACGAGGCGCCGGCGCTCGTGAACGGCGGCGTCATGTTCGTCGCGACGCCCGGCAATCAGGTGATCGCGCTCGAGGCCGCGACCGGCCGCGTGCTCTGGCGCTACCGCCGTGCGATTCCGGAGGACGCCGTGGTGATGCACCCGACGTCGCGCGGCGTGGCGCTCTACGGCGACAAGGTGTACCTGCCGGCGAACGAGGGCGTGCTCGTGGCGCTCGACGCCCGCACCGGCAAGGAAGTGTGGACGGCCGATGTCGGCGGCAACACGTCCGGCTACTACATGACGCTCGCGCCGCTCGTCGCCGAGGGCAAGGTGATGATCGGCGCCTCCGGCGGCGAGTTCGGCATCCGCGGGTTCGTGGCCGCGTTCGACGCCGAGGCGGGGACGCCGGCGTGGAAGACCTACACGGTGCCGGCGCCGGGCGAGCCGGGCAGCGAGACGTGGCCGAAGGGCGAGCAGTGGAAGACGGGCGGCGCGCCGGTGTGGGTGACCGGCAACTACGATCCCGAGTCGCGCCTCGCCTACTGGGGCACCGGGAACGGCGGCCCGTGGATGGGCGACCAGCGGCCGGGCGACAACCTCTACACGGCGTCGACGATTGCCGTGGACGTGGCGACGGGCGCGATCAAGGGCCACTTCCAGTACCACCCCAACGACTCGTGGGACTGGGACGAGGTGTCGCCGCCGATTCTCGTGGACTACCGGCGCGGCGCCCGGACCGTGCGCGGGCTGGTGAACGTGGCGCGCGACGGCTACCTGTGGTTCCTGGAGCGCGGCGCCACCGGGCCGATCGGCTTCGTGGAGGGAACGCCGTACGTGCGGCAGACGGTGTTCCGGAGCCTGGATCCGAAGACGGGCCGGCCCGACGTGGACCCGGCGCGCAAGCCCGGTACCGGCAAGAAGGTGGAGAACATCTGTCCGTCGCATTGGGGCGGCAAGAACTGGCCGCCGATCGCCTTCAGCCCCAAGACCCGCATGATCTACATCCCGGCCAACGAGAACCTGTGCGACTGGCTCACGGGCACCGAGGTGGACTACGAGCCCGGCGAGCGCTTCATCGGCGCCACGAGCGGCATGCGCATCTACGAGGGCGCTACCCACATCGGCGAGGTGCAGGCCTGGAACGTGGATACGGGGAAGCGCGTGTGGACGCACGAGTACCCGACCTCGCCCACCTGGGGCTCGATGCTCGCGACGGGCGGCGGCCTCGTCTTCACGGGCGGCACGAACGACCGCAAGCTCCACGCGTTCGACGCCGCGACGGGCGCGCTCGTGTGGGAGTTCCCGACGAACTCCGGCATTCTCTCGCCGCCGTCGTCTTTCTCAATCGACGGCAAGCAGTACATCGCGGTGCAGTCCGGCTGGGGCATCGACTCGCGCGGCATGCAGAGCCGTCTCAACACGCTCACCAACGGCGCCTATCCCGAGGTGCCCGAGGGCGGCGCGATCTGGGTCTTCGCGCTCCCGTGAGATCCCGGCCCGCGTCGCGCGGTAGTACCGGCGGCCGCGTCCCGCCGCGAGCGCATTAGGGAGCGACGCATGTCCCTGGCGACGCGCGTGCTCGTGGGCCTCGTGTGCGGCGGGCTGCTGGGGCTGGCGCTCGCCGGGTCGGGCGCGCCGGCCGCGGCGACGGCCATCGGCGCCTTCGCGGCCCTCGGCGGGCTGTTCGTGGATCTGATCCGGATGTGCGCCATGCCGCTCGTGGCCGCGCTCGTCGTGGCCAGCCTGGGCAGGGCGGCCGGCGGCGGCGCGGGCCGCGCCGGCGTGCGGGCCGCCGTCCTGGCCGTGGCGGTGCTGACCGCCACGACGGCGGCCAGCCTCCTCGTCGCGCATCCGCTCCTCGCCGGCGTCGGCCCCGATCCCGGAGCCATCGCCGCCGCCGCCGACCGGGCCGCGGCACCGTCCGCGCCGCCGCCGGGCTTCTGGCAGTGGGTCCGGGACCTCGTGCCGCAGAACGTCGCCAAGGCGGCGTCCGACGGCGCCATGCTGCCCGTCATCGTGTTCGCGGTGCTGTTCGGCCTGGCGGTCGCCCGATCCGCACCCGCGCGCCGCGATGCGGTCCTCGGCGTGGCGGAGGGCGTGGCCGAGGCGATGCAGCACCTGGTCTCGGGCGTCCTCCGCCTGGCGCCTGTCGGCGTCTTCGCGCTGGCCGTGCCTCTCACCGCGCGGACCGGACTCGCGACGGCCGGGGCCGTGGCCACCTACATCGTCGTGGTGGTCGCGCTCACCGCCCTGGCCATCGCCGCGCTGTATCCGCTCGTCGCGGCGCTCGGCCGGATGCCGATACGCGTCTTCGCCGCGTGCGCGTGGCCCGCGCAGGCGGTGGCCGTCGCCTCGCGGTCGTCGCTGGCGACGCTGCCGGTGCTGGTCGAGGCGGCGGAGCGCGCCCGCTTCGAGCCCACGGCCGCCCGGGTCGTGCTGCCGCTGGCCGTGTCGATCTTCCACGTCGGCACCGCGGTGGCGCAGACCGTCGGGGTGCTGTTCCTCGCGCGCCTGGCCGGCGTGGCGCTCGGGCCGGTGGATCTGGGGACGGTGGCGGTCGCCGTCGTCGTGGCCTCGTCGGCCGTGCCCGGCATCCCCGGCGGCAGCATCATCGCCATCGTGCCGGTGCTCACCGCGGCGCACGTGCCCCTCGACGGCATCGGCCTGCTCCTGGCGGTGGACACCATCCCCGACATGGTCCGCACCGTGGCGAACGTGACGGGCGCCTTCGCGCTGGCCGCGATGACACGGACCGCCGGGACTCCCGGCCAGGGGACGACCCCGGTAGACTGAAGCCGTGATTCACGTGATCGGCGGCGGCCTGGCCGGGTGCGAGGCGGCATGGCAGGCCGCGCGCGCCGGCGCGGACGTGACCCTCCACGAGATGCGGCCCGTCCGGCCCACGCTCGTCCACAAGACCGACCACCTCGCCGAGCTGGTCTGCAGCAACTCCTTCCGCGGCGACAAGCTGGACAACGCCGTGGGACTCCTGAAAGAGGAGATGCGGCGACTCGACTCGCTGGTGATGGCCGCGGCGGAGGTGGCGCGGGTGCCGGCCGGGGCGGCGCTCGCCGTCGATCGCGAGGTCTTCTCGCGGGAGGTGATGGCCCGGCTGGCCGCGCAGCCGCGGATTCAGCTTCG
This sequence comes from Vicinamibacterales bacterium, assembly GCA_041394705.1. Lineage (GTDB taxonomy): Bacteria > Acidobacteriota > Vicinamibacteria > Vicinamibacterales > UBA2999 > CADEFD01. The sequence goes on along the minus strand of JAWKHS010000028.1, from coordinate 31,946 downwards.
GCGGGAGGAGGTCGCGGCACTGCCGGAGCCCTCGCCCGCCGGCGACGCCGTGATCGTCGCGACCGGGCCGCTCACCTCCGACGCGCTCTCCCAGGCCATCCAGCGCTTCGTCGGCGAGGAGCACCTGGCCTTCTACGACGCCATCAGCCCGATCGTGCTGGCCGACTCCATCGACCGGACCGTCGTGTTCCGGCAGTCGCGATGGGGGCGCAGCCTCGGCGGCGATCCGTCACGTGCCGGCGGGGCCGGCCCGGCCCCGGCCGCCCAGCCCGAGGCCCCGGGCGTGGCGTGCGGCGTGGACGACGGAGAAGGGGACTACCTGAACTGCCCGCTGACCCGCGACGAGTACGACGCCTTCTACGACGCGCTCGTCGCCGCCGAGTCCGCCTCCATCCACGACTTCGACAGCGTGCAGTTCTTCGAGGGCTGCCTGCCGATCGAGGTGATGGCGCATCGCGGCCGCGAGACGCTGCGCTTCGGGCCCATGAAGCCGGTCGGGCTCGAGGATCCGCGCACGGGCCGCCGGCCCTACGCCGCCGTGCAGCTGCGCCAGGACACGATCGCGGGCGACCACTACAGCCTCGTCGGCTTCCAGACGCAGCTGAAGTGGGGCGAACAGGCGCGCGTGCTGAAGATGATCCCGGGCCTGGCCGGCGCCGAGTTCGTGCGCTTCGGCATGGTGCACCGCAACACCTTCATCTGCGGCCCCAAGGTGCTCCTGCCGACGTGGCAGACGCGCACCCGCCCGGACCTGCTGTTCGCGGGCCAGATCTCGGGCGTCGAGGGCTACGTGGAGTCCGCGGCCTCGGGGCTCGTCGCCGGCAGGAACGCCGCGCGGATCGTGGCCGGTCACGCCCCGCTGACGCCGCCTCGCACCACCGCGATCGGGGCCCTCGCCCACTACGCCTCGCACGCCGACCCCGCGCACTACCAGCCGTCGAACATCACCTTCGGCATCATGCCGCCGCTGGAGCAGCCGCCGCGGGACAAGGCGCGCCGGAAGCAGGCCCTGGCCGACCGCGCGCTCGCGGATCTGGACGCATGGTCCCGGTGAAGGACGCCTTGAAGGCGTTCGTCGACCACCTGGCGCTGAACCGCCACCTGTCCCCGCACTCGGTGCGCGCCTATGCGAGCGATGTCGAGCAGTACCTGGCCAGGACCGCGGCCGGGCGCGGCGCGAAGGTGTCGGCGCTCGGCGTGGCGCACCTGGACGGCGATTCCGTGCGGGCGTTCGTCAGCGAGTTGAACCGGGCCGGCCAGGCGCGGGCGTCGGTCGCGCGCAAGCTGTCGGGCGTGAAGACGTTCCTGCGGTATCTCGTCCGGGAAGGGTGGCTCGCGCACGACCCGTCGGGCGCCGCCGTGGCGCCGAAGCTCGATCGAAAGGTGCCCCGGCACCTGAGCGAGCCCGACATGACCGCGTTGCTCGAGACGCCGGACGTCTCGACGCCGCTCGGCCGGCGCGATCGCGCGATGCTCGAGCTGTTCTACGCGTCGGGCCTCCGGCTCAGCGAGCTCGTGGGGCTCGACCTCGACGACCTCCACCTGCCGGCGCGCATGATCCGCGTCCTCGGCAAGGGCGGCAAGGAACGCTTGGTGCCGTTCAACAGGTCCGCCGAGCAGGCACTGCGCCAGTGGCTGCCGGACCGGGAGGCGATCCGGCGCGCGCAGGCCATCGCGCCGCCCGTGCGGCCGTCCGCCCGCGGGCGCCTCGGGGAAGCGCGCGCCACCGGCCGGGGCCGGGCCGACCGCGCCGGCCGCGAGCCCGTGTTCGTGAACGCGCGGGGCGGCCGTCTGACGGGGCGGAGCGTGCACCGCCTCGTCACGGGGTACGTCGCGCGGTGCAGCACCCGCGCCGGTATCAGCCCGCACGCGCTCCGGCACACCTTCGCGACGCACCTCCTCCAGCGCGGCGCGGACCTGCGCGCCATCCAGGAGCTCCTGGGCCACGCGAACCTCACGACCACCGAACGCTACACGCACGTGAACGCCGAGCAGCTGAAGGACGTCTATCGCCGCGCCCACCCGCGGGCCCGTGGCTCCGGCGATCGGCTGCCGTGACGCGCGTCACTTGATCGGCGGCGCGGTGTCCCACCAGAAGGGCTTCGGCAGGGTCTTCGCCGACGGCCAGATCGTGTTGAGGGTATCGGCCTCGAAGAGCTCGCCGTTCTTCATCACGTAGCGCACGGTGTTCGTGTTCCGCAGGTTCGCGAGTGGGTTGCCATCCAGCACGACGATGTCGGCGAGCTTGCCGGCCTCGATCGAGCCGACGTCCTGCTGCATCCCGAGCGCTTCGGCGCCGAAGATGGTGATGACCTTGAGCGTCTCGTGCGGCGTGAGGCCGCCCGACCCGAGGTTCCAGGTCTCCCAGTGCGCGCCCAGGCCCTGCAGCTGGCCATGGCTGCCGAGGCCGGCCCGGCCGCCGGCGTGGACGATGTCGGCCACCTGCTTTCCGATCTTGGTGTGGCCGTACTCCTCGGGGATGAACCATTGCCCGCGGCGCCGGATCATGGTGTCGAGGAGCTCGTTCGGGATCCACGTGTTCAGCTTCGCGTCGCCCACCGTGTTCTCGGTCTCGAAGTAGTAGTTCTCGCTCCAGGGCGCGCCGTAGGCCACGAGGATGGTCGGCGTGTAGAAGGTCTTCGTGCGCGCCACGAACTCCACGACGTCCCTGTGGAGGGGCAGGATCGGCAGGCTGTGCTCCTGGCCGGTGTAGCCGTCCATCATCTGGGTCAGGTTCAGCTTCAGGTCGAGCGAGCCCTCGATGGTCGGCGTCAGGCCCAGCTCCTGGCAGGCCTGGATGATCCACTGGCGCACGATGCGGTCGCCGGCGACGTACTGCTTCAGCGTGTTGGTGCGGTACGCCTCCTTGTACTTCCGGATGTAGTTGACGGCGGCCTCGCGCGAGTCGATGCCCGACGTGGAGAAGACGCCGGGGCCGGTGGCGAAGACGCGCGGGCCCGGCATCATCCCGGCATCGACCATGTCCGCGTAGGCGAAGACGTCCGGGGTGGAGGTCTGCGGATCGCGCGACGTCGTGACGCCGTAGGCGAGGTTGGCGTAGTACTGCCACACGGCCGTCTGGTGCAGGCCGCGCGGCGCCCACATGTGCGCGTGCACGTCCACGAATCCCGGCATCACCGTCTTGCCGCGAAGGTCGATCCGCCGGACGCCCGCCGCGGCCGGCACCTTCCCCCGCGGCCCCACGGCGGCGATCCGGTTGTCGGTGACGAGGACGTCGCCCTGCTCCAGCACCTCGTCGCCGTTCATGGTGATGACGCGGCCGCCCGTGAGCAGCACCGAGCCCGACGGGCGGGCCCGGGGGACCTCGACGACCACGTCGACCCGCTGGGGCTCCGCCGCGCCGACAGGCTGCTGGAAGAACTGGGCGCCGAGCGCCCACGTGACCGCCGTGCCCTCGCGGTTCCAGTTCAGATAGTCGCCGCCCTGCGCCGACAGGTGCGTCACCGGGACGGACGCGTCGCCGCGGCTCTGGATCCGGACGTCCACGGTCTCGCGGCCGGCCCTGGGCACGAAGAAGAGGTGATGGCGTCCCTGGAGGCTCACGAACGCGCGGGTTCCGTCCGGCGAGAGGCGGATCTCGTCGGCGGCCGGCGGGTTGCTGCCCGGCCCGATGCCGCGGACGCGAAGGTGGGTTCGGCGATCCAGGCCGCCGAGCGTCACCGATGCGAGGCCCCGGCGGGTCGTGAAGTAGACGCGGTCGGGATCGCGCGTGGTGAAGTGGAGGTCGCGCCCACCCTGCGCGGAGGCCACGAGCGTCTGCGTGCCGCCGGTGGCCGGCATGGTGCGGATCTCCAGCGTGTTCGGGGGCGAGATGCCGCTGATCTCCCCGGGCGCGTCCGGGCCGTCGGCATCGGGCGGGGGCGTGTCGAGCATGATGGCGTTCAACTGGTCCGCGGCGGCGCCCGCGAGGAACGCGAGACGCGCGCCGTCGGGCGTGAAGACCGGGTCGAGGTAATAGCCCTCGAACGCCGTCAGCGTGGTGGGCGTGCCGCCAGCCGCGTCCACGCGTTTCAGGTGGCCGCCGGTGCTCGTCCAGGTCGCGTACACGACGGAGCGACCGTCCGGCGCCCACGTGGGCATGAACTCACCCTCGTCGCCCGTCGTGAGCCGCCGCGGGGTGCCGGAGGGCATCGCCATCGCGTAGAGGTGGTTCAAGGCGCTGAAGACCAGCGTCGAGCCGTCGGGCGACAGCCGCGGCCAGCGGATGAGACGCGCGCGCACCATGGGGCCGTCCTCGATCCGGATCGGCGTGTAGGCGCGGGCCGCGATCGCGGTCTGCACGCGCGCGGTGAAGGGAATGGGCGTGGCGGCGCCGGTGGCGACGTCGATCCGCTGGAGCTTGCCGTCCACCGGTACGACGATCGCCTGTCCGTCGGGGAGGAAGTCGTAGCGCGGCATCGTGTCGCGACTGGCCCGCGACTCCTGGTCGTCGCGCGTCACCGGGTACGCCAGCCACCGCTCGGCGCCCGTCTCGAGGTTCCTGAGGCGGAGTCCGGTCCCCGTCTTGTAGCGCGTGGCGAACACCAGCCACTTGCCGTCGGGCGACAAGGTGGGCCGCATCGCGCTCCCTTGCGCGTTGGTCACCTGCGAGACGTCGCCGGTGTCGCGGTCGTGGCGGTAGATCTGCCACAGCGGAAACCGGGCGTTGTAGGTGAAGGTGCCGTTGCGCTGCGCGTAGTAGATGAATCGCCCGTCGGGCGAGACCACCGCGCCGAGGCGGTTCGGTGGGGGAGGCGGGGGCGGTCCCGTGGCGTCCGGTCCGCGCTCGGGCGGCGGGGGAGCGCCCACGCGCACGCCCGTGCCGCCATCGCGATCGTACATGTAGAGCCAGAACGTGCCCGGATCAGGCGGCCGCGCCTTCGAGACGACGAGGTAGTGCCCGTCTGGCGTCCACGCGGGCGAGGCCATGATCTGCGGCCGATCGCCGGTGCGGCCGTCCTTGCTGACGGCGCGCGGGTTCGATCCGTCCGCGTCGGCGATCCACAGGTTCTCGACGCCCGTCCGGTCCGAGAGGAAAGCGATGGTCGTGCCGTCGGGCGACCACGTGGGCTGGCTCTCGAACGACAGGCCGCCGACGATGCGGCGCGCCTCGCCGCCCTCGATGGGCAGCGTGTAGAGGTCGCCCAGCAGGTCGAACACGATGGTGCGCCCGTCGGGCGACACGTCGATCGACATCCACGTGACCTCGTCGGTCGTGAAGTCGATGGTGCGTTCGGTCTGCAGCACCAGCGAGTCGGCCGCGGGCGTGGCCGGCGCCGCCGGCTGCTGACGTGCGCCCACGGTGTGGACGGCCAGCAGCGCGAGGGCGGGAACGATGAGTGTGCGGTGTCTCGACACGAGGCCTCCGGGCCCGCCGCGGACGTCGTGATGGACGGCCGCGGGGACGAACGGTGGGGCGCCGTCCGGCGCCGCCACGGTGCGTGAGCGGGGCGCATGATAACGCGGCTCGCGCCCCGCTTCGCGCGGCCACCTCAGCCATGGACGGACGGCCGCCGGGCGGGCGGCGACGTCGGCCCGTCCTGGGCCGCGGGGACTGAACACGGCGGCCCGTCGTCTGTCCAGGAGAAGGAGGGATCATGACTCGCGCCTATCCGATCTCGACCGTGCTGGCGGCGGCGTTGCTGCTGCCGGCGCTCACCCCCGCGGCGACGGCTCAGGCGCCGCCGATCATCGACATGCACATGCACGCGTTCGAGCCGCCAGGCGTACCAGGCGGCGCTCCATCGCTCTGCCGGCCCGAGCCCTGCACGGGCGACGGCCATGCGGCGGCCACCAGCGAGGAGGCCCTGACACGAACGCTCGAGGCGATGGACCGTGACCACGTCGTCAAGGGATTCCTCAGCGGGGCGCCCGAGACCGTGCGCGCCTGGATGCGCGCGGCGCCCGACCGGTTCATTCCGGCGCCGTTCGTCCTCGAACCGGGGATGCCGGCGGTAGAGGCGCTGACGAAGGAGTTCGACGCCGGGCATCTGCGCGGCGTGGGCGAGATCGCCACGCAGCTGAACGGCATCGCGCCGAACGATCCGCGGCTCGAGCCGTACTTCGCGCTCGCGGACGAGCGCGACGTGCCGGTGCTCATCCACACGCTGGGCATCGGGCCGTACCTGCCCGGCTTCCGGTCGTCAGCGGGCAGCCCGCTCCTGCTGGAAGACGTCCTCGTCCGCCATCCGACGCTGCGGCTCTACGTCGAGAATGCCGGCTACCCGTTCCGCGACCAGATGATCGCCATGATGACGCAGTACCCGCAGCTCTACGCCGACGTGTCCACGATCACCTGGGTGATTCCGCGCGAGGCCTTCAACGACTACCTGCAGGCCTTCGTGCGGGCGGGCCTGGAGAAGCGCATCATGTTCGGGTCGGACCAGATGCTCTGGCCGGAGAAGATCGGCGCCGGAATCGAGGCGATCCGCCAGGCCCCGTTCCTGTCCGACGCGCAGCGACGCGACATCCTGTACGGAAACGCCGCCCGCTTCCTGCGCCTGGACGACGCACCGCCGTCGGCCGCCGGCGGGCCGGGCGCCTGATGAGCCACCGGCGTGCCGCCCTGCCCGACGCGTGCTGGAGCGCGTCGGGGCAGGCGGCCGGCGCGCGCGTCAGCCGAAGTCCACCGCGATGGGTCCGTCGGCCTCGGCGCCGAAGACGTCGAGGATCGCGCGCTGCCGGTGCGTGAAGATGGCGGTGAGATCGCGCCGGACGAACAGGCGCTCGATGGGCCAGCCTCCCGGCACGCCGAGACCACGTCGTCCTCCACCTGCGTGCCCCCCGGCACGGCACGGAAGCGGTGCGTGTGCACCCAGCGGCGATACGGGCCCGACAGCTGCGTGTCCACGAAGTGATACGGCGGGTCCCACGCCGTGATCTCGGTGCGCCAGCGGATCGGGATGCCGTGCACTTTCAGCCGGTAGTGGATGAGCGCACCCGGCCGCATCTCGATGGGAAGCGGCGTGAGGATGCGGAAATCGACCCAGGGCGGGGTGATGCGCTGGAGGTTCTCGGCCGCCGCGAAGAAGGCGAAGACCTCCTCGAGCGGGCGCGGCACGAAGAGGGAGGTGTGGAGCTCGGCCATCCCGGCGTAGGACGCACCGGCACGGCGTGGGGGTCCGGCCCGGGCGGCGACTCGGGGTATCATGCGGCGGCACGTGCGGCCCACCCTCCGCCCGCCCCCCTGACAGCAGCCGTGGAATATCTGATCAAGCACTACCCCCTCGAGTCGGGAGCGCTCGAAATCCAGTACATCGAGGAGTTCTTCGGGGAGTTCCCCCGGCGCAAGACCGCCGCCGAGATCGTCGCGCGCCTGGCCGACCGGGAGTCGCTCATCCTCATGGCCGAGGCCGCGCTGCCCGACGAGCCGGGGACGCGGGTGCCCGTGGCCTACAAGGTGGTCCACGCGATCCGGGGCGACGAGACCGATCCGAAGCTGCGCGACCTGGTCGAGCGGCTGCGGGACTGCGTCGACTTCGACGGCCGCAAGGTGCTCTACTCGTGGATCGGCGCGACGCGCCGCGACTGGCGCGGCCAGGGCTTCTTCCGCGCCCTGACCGAGGAGTCGGAGGCATGGGCCCACGGGCTCGGCTTCCAGGAAGTCGTGGTGAAGACGAAGAACCGCTTCTACGACATGCGCGCCGTGCTGGCGCAGCTGCGCTTCGACGTGATCACGTTCGAGCGCCACGAGACCGACGCGGCCGAGTCCAAGGTGTACTTGCGCAAGCGTCTCGCCGCCGAGCTCGTGGCCGGACACCGCAGCCGCCGGACCGTCGTGCAGGCCGGCCGCTGAACCGGGAGCGGGGCCGGCGAACGCCGTCAGACGTCGAGGCGATCGGCGTACGGCACGCGCTCGCCGTGCTCCAGGAACCGCCTGAGGATGCGCAGGTACTGCGCCCAGCAGCAGCTCGACGTCCGGAAGTGCGCGTTCGGGTGGCGCCAGCCGGTGTGGTAGAAGTCCACGATCGTCCGCTCGCCCGTCTCGGTGAGGCGGGCGCCGACGCGGGTGCCCGTCCAGTCGGCGTCGGCCTCGATCATCTCCCACTCGATCCACCGCGGCTCGTCGACCGCGGCCACGAGCGCCTTCCACTGGTACTCGGGACCGAACCCCAGGTCGTACGCCTCGCCGTGCCCGGGGACGCCGCGGGCGTCGAGCGTCCACCAGGCGTTCAGCCCCGCCGGCGTCGCGATCGTCTCGAACACCCGGGCGATGGGGGCTGCGATCGGCAGGCGGTGCAGGATGTCGGGCATGGCGGAGTTGTACCACCCCGTCCCGTCCGTGCGTGCCGTGCCGAAGAGATTGGTGGGACGAACGCCGGCGGGCCGGTGTAGTACCCTCCCGGCGTGGCGAAACCTCCGATTCACGTGCGCCTCGATTGGGACGGCGCCCTCCGCTTCACCGCCGCGCCGAACGGCGTGCCCGTGGTCATCGACGGCCAGTCCGAGCGCGGCCCCTCGCCGCCGCAGGCCCTGGCGCTGGCCCTGGCCGGCTGCATGGCCATCGACGTGGCCGACATCGTCCAGAAGGGCCGGCACACGCTCCGGCGGCTGAGCGCCGACTTCACCGGCCAGCGCGCGCCGGAGCCGCCCAGCCGATTCACGGCGATCGCGCTCCGGTTCACGCTCGACACCGACGCGCCGCCGCAGGCCATCGAGCGGGCCATCCAGCTGTCGCACGACAAATACTGTTCGGTCTGGCATTCGCTCCGGCCCGACATCGACTTCGTGACGTCGTTCGAGGTCGTCAACTGATCGCGGCCACTGCCACGCTCCCCGCACCCAGCGTCGCGCCCCCGCTGCCCGCGACGCCGCGGCCACGCCACCCGGCGGCGCCGCGCGAGGCTTGGCTCGATCTGGCCCGGGGCGTCGCGGTGGTCCTGATGGTGCTGGCGCACGTCGTGGACGCGTGGACGCGCGACGGCGACCGCGGTCGCCCGGCCTACCACGGCGCCGCGTACGCGGCCGGCCTGGCGGCGCCGGCCTTTCTGTTCCTGGCCGGCATCGGCACGGCGATGGCGGCGCGGTCACGGACCCGGCGCGGCCTGCCGCCGCCCGCCGTGGCGCGGGCCCTCGTCGTGCGCGGCGGCACGATCTTCGGCCTCGCGTTCGTCTTCCGCCTGCAGGCGCTCGTCCTGGGCCTGGGGCACCCGATCGACGTGCTGAAGGTGGACATCCTGAACGTGATGGGGCCGGCGCTGGTCGCGGCGGCGGCCGTCTGGCACGTCGGCGGCCGCGACGGTGTCCGGGCGGTCCTGGCGGCGGCGCTGACGGCGGCGCTCGCGTTCGCGACGCCGTTCGCGTTCCGGGCGGCCTGGATCGAGGGCCTTCCGCCACCGCTGCAGTGGTACCTCCGGCCGTCTCCCGGCCACGGCCACTTCACCCTGCTGCCGTGGACGGCGTTCGTCCTCGCCGGACTGTCGGCCGGAGTGGCGATCGCGGCGGCGGCCGGCCGGCGCGAGCGCGTCGTGCAGGGCGCCCTCCTCGCGCTGGCGGCGGGCGTGGGCGTGGCCGCGGCCTGGGCGTCGTACCAGCCGTCGATCTACCCGCCCGGCGTGTCGTCGTACTGGGACGCGTCCCCGGCGTTCTTCTTCGTCCGGCTCGCCCTCGTGGCCGCCCTCGTGCCGCTCGCGTGGCTCCTGACGGATCTGGTGCCCGGTCCGCTGCGCCGCATGCTCACGACCCTGGGGGCCGCGTCGCTCTTCGTCTACTGGGTGCACGTGGAGCTCGTCTACGGCGGCGTGGCCATCCTCATCAAGCACCGGGTGCCCCTCGAACTGACGCTGCCGGGCACCTTGGCCGTCGCGTACGGGCTCTCGCGCCTCGTCCCCGTGGTGGAAGCCTGGGTCGCCGCGCCCGCCGGACGGCCGGAGCCCGTGCGCCGGCTCGTCGCCCGCCTGTTGTGAGGGCGGCCGGCCGCCGGCCGGCGGTCGCTGGCGGCGTGGACGGCCGCTAGAACGCGAACAGGTAGGTCAGCTTCGCGATGAGCGCGCGGTTGATGAGATCCCCCGACCGCGTGTCGTGCCGCTCGTTGTAGACGAGGAAGAAGTCGCTGAGCGGGTGGTGCAGGAAGTTGAAGCGCACGTTGGAACTCCACTGCCGAGCGTCGGTGTTGTACTGCAGGAGCGCGTTCAGGAACATGCGCGTCGTGAAGTTCACGTTGACTCGGCCCGTGAGGAGCGTGGTCGTGAAGGCGCCCTGCGGCAGGCTGATGTCGTTGAACTGGACGTTGCCCGAGAGGTTCAGGCGCTCGCTGGCGCGGACCGTCAGCCCCACGTTGTAGCCGCGCCGGTAGCCATCGTAGAAATCGCCCGTGGACAGGCGGAGATTCGTGGACACGCGCGCCGCCGAGTTCGAGTTGGCGAGGATGAAGTGCTCCTTGAACTCGTAGCGTCCCGGCAGGATCCGGATGCCGCGCCGGGTGTTGATCGTGAAGGGCTGGTCGATCACCTCCACGTTGGGATTGGTGCCCACCTCCACGAACGTGCTGTTCTGCAGCGTGATCGGCCAGTGCCAGTCGGTGTAGCGCGACTCGAGGCCCCCGCCCCGCTGGCCGGAGAAGGTCTCGACCTGGATGTGCGGGAAGGTCTCGCGCAGCCACGACGAGGCCCAGCGCGGCCGGATGTGGGTGCCGACGTAGACCTCCGCGTTGTTCACGCCGAAGCGCGGGACGAAGCCCATCTCGTCGTTGAAGGCGTGGCCGATCGTCTGATAGGAGCCGCGCAGCTCCCAGAAGGCGTTCCTGTAGGCGACAGCGCTCTTCGTGTAGAGCGCCGACGGGTTCGTCGTCCCGGACGCCTCGATGCGCGCGAGCACGTCGTCGGGCGAGAAGGTGCGGGCCGCCGCGACGTTGAACGTCAGGTCACCGAAGAAGCGGAAGTTCGCGTCGGCGCCGAGCGCGCGGTTGTAGCCCGTGCCGGCCTGGTCCTTGTCGAGGAACATCACGCCGACGTCGGAGCTCGCCAGGATGTCGCGCCGCAGGCGGAGGGCGGAGAAGTTCGTGGACGGGCTGCTCCCGAGATGGCGCTGCTGGATGTTGAGCGCGCCGATCGAGTACGCGCCGGCGCGGCCCGTGAGACGCGTGCCGCCGAGGATCGGGATGGCGTCGCCGGTGGCCGACAGGCCGATCTGCCGGCTGAAGAACAGGATCATGTCCTGCGAGCTGTTCTGGCGGCCGCCGTTGGCGCCGCCGCCCCGCTGGCTGCCCGACCCGAACTGGAACACGCCCGAGTTCTCGAGGAAGAAGTCGCGCTTCTCCGGGAAGAAGAGCGAGAAGCGCGTGAGGTTCACCTGCTGCTCGTCGGCCTCGACCTGCGAGAAGTCGGTGTTGACGGTGAAGTCCCAGGTGAGTCCCGACGTGACGCCGTACTTCACGTCGACGCCGCCGTCGGCGTCGCCCGTCATCCGGGCGCCCGCGCCGGCCTGCCCCCCGCTCGCCGACGCGTACGGCTTGATGCGCAGGTTCGAGCCGGGGCGGATCCCGTGCAGGCCCTCGAGCGTGCCGGCCATCGACACGCGCGACACCTGGTGGATGCGGCGGATCGGCGCCCAGTGGCTGTTCTCGTTCATCCGGCGCAGCCGACGCTGGAAGTTGACGCCCCACACCTGGTCGTCGGCGGGGCTGAACTTCAGCGTCTTGAACGGAATGCGGATCTCGGCGTACCAGCCGTCCCCGGCGATGCGCGTGGCCACGTCCCACACGCCGTCCCAGTCGGCGTTGTTCTCGCGCCCTTCGTTCGCCATCTGGGCGTCCCAGCGGGCGCCCATCGGGTTCACCGCGAACTGATAGCCGTTCCTGGCGTCGTGGAACGTGTCGAGGACGACCTGGAAGGTGTCGGACGAGCCGGTGTTGAAGTCCTTCTTCAGTTCGTTGACGATGATGGCCGCGGGATCGTCGTCCCTGGCGAACACGCCGATGTAGAGGTGCTCGCCGTCGTAGAGCATCCGGACCTCGGTGTCGAACGTCGCGGGCTCCCCCTCGCGCGGATCGTTCTGGACGAAGTCCTTCGCGGGCGGCGCCGTCTGCCAGGCCGGCTCGTCGAGGCGGCCGTCGAGGACGATCGGCGTCGAGGTCTTCACCGCCACGAGCCGCCGGTCGAGGTGGGCCGTCGCGTAGTCGATGGGGCCGGCGGCGAGCGACGGGACAGGCGGGAGCCAGGACAGCGTGGTCAGGAGCGCGGGAAGGACGACGGTCCGGATCGAGGGCATGCGTGATGGGGCAGGGGCGGCGCCGGGACAGTGTGCCCGGGCGGTGCCGGCTCAGGTGTAAACAGATGTCTTTGCCGGCGTCGTCCTCACCGGGCCGACCGGCGTGTGGCGTATGACCTACGAGTTCTCCACCTTCTCCTTCGCTCCGGACTCGCTGGAACTGTCGCGGGACGGCCGGCGTGTCGCCGTCGAGCCGCAGCCTGCCCGGGCGCTCGCCGTCCTCCTCAGCCGCGCCGGCGAGGTGGTGTCGCGAGAGGAACTGCGCCGCGCCCTCTGGGGCGACCAGACCCACGTGGACTACGACCGGGGCCTGGCCTACTGCATCGCCCAGGTCCGAACCGCCCTGAGCGACAGCGCCGAGACCCCTCGGTTCGTGCAGACGCTGCCGAAGCGGGGCTTCCGCTTCATCGCCCCCGTGGTCACGCGGGGTGGCGCGGCGGCAGAGGCGCCGGCCGTGTCGGCCGCCGGCGCCGCGGGTGGGCCGGAGCCCGTGGTCCCCGGCTCGCGGCCCGCGGCGAGCCGGTGGGCCTGGATCGGGGCGGCCGCGATCGCGGTGGCGGCCCTGCTGGCCGTGATCCGCGGACCGGCGGCGGCGACCATGCCGATTGTCGCGGTGTCGATCTTCGACAACGAGACGGGTGATCCCGCCCATGACACTTTCGTCAGCGGCCTCTCCGACGTCGTGGTGGCCCACCTGGTCAACCTGGCGCCTGGACGGGTCGGCGTCGTCGGGAACGCCCCAGCCCTGCGCCAACCCCGCAACCTCCGGAACCTGCGGACGCTGGCCGCGACACTCCGGGCGGACTACGTCGTGCTCGGGCAACTGCAGCGGCAAGACGACGACCTTCGCTTCATCGTCCACTTCATCCGCCTCCGCGACGGGGTGCACCTGTCGGCGAACCGGTTCGTCAAGCCGCCGGCCGAGGTCGAGTCGTTCGAGGCCGACGTGGTCGCCGAGGCCGAGCGGGTGGTCCGTGAGGTGCTCGTGGGCCGGGACGGCGCCTGACGGGCGCTCGCGACTTGCTGCAGCGACAGGGGTTACGGCCTCGTCGAACCCTGGCACGGTCCGGGGATGCGCCGCTCCGGGTCCTCGGGCATGATGCCGCGCATGTCCATACTCCCGCCCACGTCCAGCCCGCGCGGCCCCGGCCTCGGCCGGCGCCAGTTCGTCCATCTTCCCCTCGCCGGCCTCGTCGGGGCGGCGCTGCCGGCCGCCGCGTGGCGCCGCGTCGAGGCGGCGCCAGCCGGGTCCGCCGAGTGGCTTCCCCGGCAGGACCCCACCCTCGTGCAGCAGGTGGTGGGCGCCTCGCATTCCGATCTCGCGCGCGTCCGGGAGCTCGTGGAGCGCCAGCCGGCACTGGCCCGGGGCGCCATCGACTGGGGCTTCGGCGACTGGGAGAGCGCCCTCGGCGCGGCCTCGCACACGGGCCGGAGGGAGATCGCCGAGTTCCTGCTGGCCCATGGCGCCAGGCCGACGCTCTTCTCGGCCGCGATGCTCGGCCAGCTTGCGGTGGTGCGGGCCTTCGTGGAGTCGTCCCCCGGCATCCAGCGCATCCCCGGGCCCCACGCCATTCCGCTGCTGCAGCACGCCCGTGCGGGCGGCGACCGGGCCGCGGAGGTCTACAAGTACCTGGAATCGGTGGGCGGCGCGGACGAGCGGCCCCCCACCGAACCGCTGACCCCGGCGGACCGGGACGCCATCGTCGGCCGTTACGTGTTCGGCGAGGGGTCTCGCGACCGGTTCGACGTGGAGGTCGTGAACGACCGTCTCGGGATCCAGCGGCCGGAAGGCAACCGCCAGCTCCTCTTCCATGCCGGAGGGCTCGTGTTCTACCCGTCAGGCGTTCCGACGGTGCGGATCGCGTTCACCCGGGCGGGGCAACGGATTTCCGGCCTGACCGTGGCGGATCCCGACGTCCTGCTGTCGGCGACCCGGGCCTGAGGCGGCCACGAGGCCAGGCCCGGCCGGGTCCGACCGGCCGGGCCGGTGCCGATCGATGGATGCGGCCGGTCCGCCACGCGTGCGCAGGACCTCGGACTTCGGTCTTGTGGCGTAAGTCTTTGTGTGTCAGAGGCTTGACGGACTTGGCCTGCCGCCGTTCGTCCCCGGTGCCTGCCGAACCCCTCCGAAAAATCGTTGGCGAACGCCCCACTCGCCAGTAAGATTCGGCGCACCAACGGGCCCTTATGATCAGCGTCTCTGCGATTCGGATGCAGCAGTTCGGCGTGCAGTTCTACCAGGCCTCCCTCACGGCGAGTGACATCGACAAGCTGGTGCGGTTCGAGGTGCTCAGCTATGGCGACCATGCCGCGGGCGGCGTCAGGGGCGGGAAGAAAGCGCCGAGCAAGATCAGGTGGGACCTGCTGGAACGCCGCATCGCCTCGAGCGAGAAGGCCTACCAGCGCCAGATCATCCGGAAGAAGATCGACGAGCTCGTGCAGTACTACGAGCAATGCCGCCAGGCGCGCGATCTTCCGTCGATCCCAGGCGCCGTCATCATCTCGTGTGACGAGAAGCTCGCCTTCGAGCCGATGGACGGTGGCAGCTCGCTTGGCCGCCTGAAGGTACCGGAGCGCGAGGGGATCCTCCGCGCCATCGACGGCCAGCACCGCCTCCTCGCGCTGCACGCCGACATCGACAACTTCCAGGACGAGCAGTTCACGGTCCCGGCGATCATCTTCGACCGTCTGCCCGAAGATCACGTCGTGCAGATGTTCGTCACGATCAACGCCAAGCACACGCGGCTCAACGCGTCCCACCTCGTGTCGCTCTCCGGCCGCCAGCTCTACCGGGACGAGGCGCTGGCTGCGGCGCATGACGTCGTGCGGGCCCTGAACGACCGCGAGGACTCGCCCCTGCACAACGAGATCAAGCTGCTCGGCGTCGGCCGCGGCCGCGTGGCGCAGGCGCCGCTGGCCCAGGAGTTCAAGCGGCTGTTCGCGGCCGAAGAGGCGCTGGGCGGCCCGCGGAAGGCGGCGCAGTTCCGTGACGAGGCCAAGACGTTCTTCGTGAACTACCTGAAGCAGGTCGCGTCCGTCTTCGAAACGGCCTGGCACGGCCGCAAGTACAGCATCCGATCGGCGACCGCGCTCAGGGCCTTCGTGCGCGTCGCGCCCGACGTCGTACGCGCCGTGGACGAACAGCACGCGGATCGCACGGACTACCGCGCCATCGGTCGCGCGATCGCGCCGTGGGGGCGCCGCATCGGCGCCCTGCGCTTCGAGACCGACGGCGCCTGGAAGCGCAGCGGCGCCAGCGTGGACGGCCTGGCGAAGGAACTGCGCCTGGCCCTGCAGTATCCGGAAGGCGCCGGCCAGTAGCCGGGGATGCTTGGACCGGCCGTCGGCCGGGCCTCGCCGTACAGACGACAGGGGCGGCCGGAGTGATCCGGGCCGCCCCTGGGCGTTCAAGAGGTGTCGCCAGCCTGGCTCCCCCCAGCGTTCACGGCACCAAACCGCAAACAACAGAACTGGCGACGCAGCCCCGTAGTTCAAGCATCGTGCCGGGTCTGTCCGGGCCGTTTTCCGGCCTGCGGCGCGCCGCCGCGTGCAGCGATTGCGGCCGCGACTTACGAAGTCGTCAGCGGCCTGTCAAAGCTGCAATCGTGACCCCGGCGTCCTCGAGGCCGCGGCGCACGGCGGCGGCCAGGGCGGCCGCCCCAGGTGTATCGCCGTGGAGGCACAGCGTATCGGCCTCGAAGCGGATGCGCGTGCCGTCCATCGCCACGACCGACTGATCCACCACCATCTCGACCGCGCGGCTCACGACCGCGTCGACGTCGTGGATGACGCTGCCCGGCAGCGAGCGCGGCGCCAGCGACCCGTCGGCAAGATAGGCGCGGTCGGCGAACGCCTCGGCCGCCACCGGCAGGCCGGCCTCGAGTCCGGCCTGGAGCAGCGCCGAACCCGGCAGCCCGAAGAGCACCAGCGCCGGGTCGAAGGCCACGACGGCGCGGGCGATGGCATCGGCCAGCGCCTCGTCACGGCACGCCATGTTGTAGAGCGCGCCGTGCGCCTTGACGTGCTGCAGGCGCACACCCTCGCTGCGCGCCACGCCCGCGATCGCCCCCACCTGGTAGAGCACCAGATCCTCGACCTCCTGCGGCGACATGCGCATCTCGCGGCGTCCGAACCCCTGCAGGTCGGGAAACCCCGGGTGCGCCCCCACCGCGACCTGGTGCGCCCGGGCGAGCCGGACCGTCGCCCGCATCGTCCCTGGATCGCCCGCATGGACGCCGCAGGCCACGTTCGCCGACGAGATCACGGGCATGAGCAGCGCATCCTGCCCCATGGGCCACGGGCCGAATGCCTCGCCGAGGTCGGAGTTGAGGTCGATGCGCATGCGGCGGATTGTACGGCCCCTTCGGGACCTCACAACGCCGGGGCCCGGAGCCCGGGGCCGAACGCCCGGAACACGGGGCTCCGGGACCGACCCCGAGCCGCGGACGGCGCTAGGCGCCGTTGGCGAACAACGTGACCAGCATCGCCTTCTGGGCGTGGAGCCGGTTCTCGGCCTGGTCGAAGGCGACCGACGCCGGCGATTCGATGACCTCGTCGGTCACCTCCTGGCCGCGGTGCGCGGGAAGGCAGTGCATGAACAGCGCGTCGGGTTTCGCGCGGGCCATGAGGGCCTCGTTGACCTGGTAGCGCGAGAAGATCTTCGTCCGCTCCGCGTATTCGACTTCCTGGCCCATCGACGTCCAGACGTCCGTGTAGATGGCGTCGACGCCCTTCACGGCGTCCTTCGGATCGACGTACTGCTTCAGCGTGGCGCCCTTGATGGCGATGCGGTCGGCCATCGACGCCGTCTCGCCCGGGAGCCCGTAGCCCTTGGGCGTGGCGACGCGGACGTTGGCGCCCTGCATGAGCGCGCCGTGGACGAGCGAGGTGGCCACGTTGTTGCCGTCGCCGACGAAGGCGATCGTCCGGCCCTCGACCGTCCCCCAGCGCTCGCGGAGCGTCTGCAGGTCGGCCAGCGCCTGGCAGGGGTGCTCCTCGTCGGACAGCGCGTTGACGATGCGCAGCGCCGGCGCGGAGTCGGTGAAGATCGACAGCCGCGCCTGGGCGAAGGTGCGGATCACGACCGCGTCGACCCAGCGCTCCAGGTTCCGGGCGACGTCGTGCAGGGGCTCGCGGTCCGCGTGCATGACGTCGGACGGGATGTCCACGACGTGGCCGCCAAGTTCGCCGACGCCGATCGTGAAGGTGACGCGCGTCCGGAGCGACGGCTTCTCGAAGAGCAGCCCGACCTGGCGCCCGTGCAGGGCGCGGTCGTGCTCGGTGGCCGTCGCGGCGCGGCGCGCCGCCTTGAGGGTGGACGCGAGCGACAGGCAGTGCTCGAGCGCGTCGGGCGTGAAGTCGAGCAGCGACAGGAAGTGCTTGGGCACGGCGGCTCCGGCAGGGCGCGCGGGGGCGCGGCTAGGTGCGGTACTCGGCGTTGATCTGGACGTACATCTTCGACAGGTCGCACGTCCACACGGTGGCGCGGGCGCCGCCGCCCGTGCCCAGATCCACCTCGATGTCGAGGTCGGTGCCCTGCAGGTAGGCGGCCGCCTCGGGCGCGCGTTCGTCGAAGGGCCGCCCGTCCTCGAACAGCACCAGGGGGCCGATGCGCACGCGCGCCCGTTCGAGCTCGAAGCGCGCCCCGGATCGGCCGGCCGCCGCCACGAGGCGGCCCCAGTTCGGATCGGCGCCGTGGATGGCCGTCTTCACGAGCAGCGAGTTGGCGATGGCGCGGGCCGCCGTCCACGCGTCGGCGTCGCTCACGGCGCCGCTCGCCGTGATGGCGACGAGCTTGGTGGCGCCTTCGCCGCCGCGCACGATGCCCAGTGCGAGCGCCTTCGCCACGGCCCGGAAGCCGTCGGCGAGCGCCGCTTCCGTCGCGTCGTCGATGGCGACGCCGGACGCGCCGTTCGCCAGCGCGAACACGCAGTCGTTGGTGGACGGCTCGCCGTCCACGGTGATGGCGTTGAAGGTCTCGCGGCAGGTGTCCACGAGCACGCGCCGCAGGCGCGCGGCGTCGACGGCCGCGTCGGTCGTCAGGTAGCCGAGCATCGTCGCCATGCGCGGCTCGATCATCCCCGAGCCCTTCGTCATCCCGCCCACGCGAATGCGCCCGGCCGGCGTCTCGACCTCCACCGCCGCCGACTTCGGGAACGGGTCCGTGGTCATGATGGCGTCGGCGGCGGCCGGGCCGCCGCCGGCGGCGAGCGCGGCGACCGCCGCCGGGATGCCCGTCCGCAGGGCCGCCATCTTGAGCTGCACGCCGATGACGCCGGTGGACGCCACCAGGACGTCCCGCGGATCGCAGCCCAGCGCCTTGGCGGTCAGCACCGTCATCTCACGCGCATCGGCCAGCCCCTGCGGTCCCGTACAGGCATTGGCGCAGCCGCTGTTGGTGACGATCGCCCTGGCGCGGCCGCTGGAGCCGGCCAGGTGCTCCTTCGACACGACGACGGGCGCGGCCACCGCGAGATTCGTGGTGAACACCGCGGCCGCCGCTGCCGGCGTCTCGGTGACGACCAGCGCAAGATCGGGCTTGCCGCTGGCCTTGATCCCGCAGTGCAGGCCGGCGGCCAGGAAGCCCCGAGGCGCCGTGACGCCGCCGTCGATGGAGTGGACGTGCTCGTTCATGACGTCCTCCTCAGGCGTGGCGCGGCCGCCGCGCCGGGGTCACCGGGCGGACCACCGCGTGCTGCCCGCACTGGCGGAACAGCGCGCACGCGCGGCAATCGGCCGCCAGCTTCTCGGGCACCCAGGTGTGCGGCACGAGCGAGAACCCCATGCGCATGAAGTACCCGGGCTCGTGCGAGAAGGCGCACAGGCGCTCGAATCCCTCCACCGCCGCGCGACGTACGAGCTCGTCCACCAGCCGCCGCCCCACGCCGCCGCCGCGCGCGGTGCGGTCGACGACCAGCGAACGGACTTCGGCGACCGACGCCGAGAGCGGCGCCAGTTCCGCGCACGCCACGACGCGGCCGTCCATCACCGCCACCACGAAGCGCGCTGTCCGCGCCTCGAGCTCGGCGCGCGGGAGCGGGGCAGCAGGTGGCCTTCGTCCTGGTGCGCGCGCACCAGCGCCAGGATGTCGCCGGCCTCGTCCGGACGCGCCGTGCGGACCTCGGCCTCGACGGCCGGCAGGGGCACGTCGGCGAGGCGACACGGGCGCCGCAGGCGCCGGGAGGCGGGCAGGAGCGTGGGGGTCATCGGGTCGTCGCCTCCGCCGGCAGGCCGGCCAGCACGGCATCCAACGTGGCCACGGCCTCGTCGACCTCGGCCGCGCTCACGGTGAAGGGCGGCAGGAGCCGGACCACGCGCTCGTCGGTCCGGTTCACCAGGAGCCCGCGCGCGCGTGCGCCGTCGACGACGGGCGCCGCGTCGACGGTCAGCTCGACGCCGCGCATCACGCCGGCGCCGCGGACCTCGCGCACCACCGCGTGCTTCGCCGCCAGCCGGTCGAGCGCCGCGCCGAAATGGGCGCCCACCTCGCGGACGTGCGCCAGCAGCCCGCGGTCCATCAGCTCCTCGAGCACCACGAGCGCGGCCCGCGTCGCGAGCAGGTTGCCGCCGTAGGTGGTCCCGTGATCGCCCGGCATCACGTTGGCCGCCACTGCTTCGGACACGAGCGCCGCACCGACGGGCACGCCGCCGCCCAGCGCCTTGCCCACGGTGACGAGATCGGGCGTCAGGCCGACGGCCTGGAAGTGGAACGCCGAGCCGGTCCGGCCCAGGCCGCACTGGATCTCGTCCGCGATCAGCAGCGTGCCCGTCCGCGCGCAGGCGGCCTCGATGGCGGCCACCATCGCGGCCGGGATCGGGCGCACGCCGCCTTCGCCCTGGATCGGCTCCACCACGATGGCCGCCGTCTCGCTCGTGACGGCCGCCTCGAGCGCCGGACGTCGTCCGGCGCCACGAACGTGACCCCGGGGATGAGGGGCTCGAACGGCTCGCGGTAGTGCGCGTTCGCCGTCACCGACAGGGATCCCATCGAGCGGCCCGAGAAGCCGTGCTCGAAGGCGACGTAGCGCGTGCGGCCGCGCACGCCCTGCGTGCCAGTGACGGCGCCGGGCGAACTTGAGGCACGCTTCCATCGCCTCGGTCCCGCTGTTGCAGAAGAACACGCGCTGGAGACCCGAGAGGGCGGCCAGCCGCGACGCCACCTGCCACTGCAGCGGGTGGTAGTAGAGGTTCGACGTGTGAAGCAGGGCCGCCGCCTGCTCGGCGATGGCGCGGGCGAGGGCCGGATGGCCGTGGCCCAGGACCGACACGCCGATGCCGAGATGAAGTCGAGGCATTGAGGCTGCCGTCGATGTCGGTGATGCGCGAGCCGTCCCCGCGCACGAACACCACGGGCTGGCGCTTGTAGGTCTGCAGGATGTGCTGGGCCTCGGCGGCCTGCACGTCGGTGGCGCTCATCGTCACGGTCGTTGCCTCACTTCACCAGGGTCCAGGGACCGGCCGCCGCGCTGCCGGCGACCGCCGCGGACAGCCTCGCGGCGTTGCGTCCATCGGCGATCCGCACGTCGCGGACGCCGGCGTCGCGCGCGACGCGGCAGGCGGCCAGCTTCGCCACTCATGCCCGCGCTCGCGGCGCCGAGCCGACCATGGACCGGGCCAGCGCCCGATCCACGACGGCGAGCGTGGCGCCGGCGGCGTCGAGCACGCCGGGCGTCGCGCCCGCGATCACCAGCCGCGCCGCCTTCAGACGGGCGGCCACGTCGGCCGCCAGCGTGTCGGCATTCACGTTGAAGAGGTCGCCGGCGGAAGACGCGCTCACGCTCGCGATGACGGGCACGTAGCCGGCCTTCGTCAGGCGCAGCAGCAGATCCGGTCGCGTGCGCCCGGCCGGCTCGCCCACCTGGCCCAGGCTCACCTTGGCGCCCGCCGCCGTCCGGTGGGGCAGCGCCTTCCTGACCGGCGCCACGGTGGCGTCGGCGCCCGTCAAGCCGACCGCCTTCACGCGCGCGGCCGACAGCGCGGCGACGAACGTCGTGTTGACGGTGCCGGCCAGCACCGCCACGACCACGCGCAACGTGCCCTCGTCGGTGATGCGCAGCCCGTCCACCTGGGCCTTCGCGATGCCGGCGGCGAAGAGCGCGCGGTCGATCTCGCGGCCGCCGCCGTGCACGACCACGAGCGGCCCCTTCGCCGCGGCCGTCCGCACGACCCGCGCGACCGCCTTCACCCGCTGCGGTTCTTCCAGGAGCTCGCCGCCCAGCTTGAGCACCGTGATCCGCGGCATCAGTGCAGCCCCGTCCGCTCGTCGACGCCGACGAGCAGGTTGAAGTTCTGCACGGCCTGGCCGGCCGCGCCCTTGAGCAGGTTGTCGATGACGGAGACGAGGATGAGGCGGCCCGTGGACTCGTCCACCCGCCAGCCGATGTCGCAGAAGTTCGTCCACGCGACGTGCTTGATCTCGGGGAGCTGGTCCCCGGTGAGCCGTACGAACGGCGACCTGGCGTGCGCGGCGGCCAGCGCGTCGCCGACCTGCGCGGCGGTGACGCCGGGCGCGAGGCGCGCGTACATCGTGGACAGGATCCCGCGGTCGAGCGGCACCAGGTGGGGCGTGAAGGTGACGGGGCAGCCGAGGGCCTGCGCGATCTCGGGCGTGTGGCGATGGCCGAAGAGCCCGTAGGCCGCGACGCTCCCGTGGTTCTCGCAGAAGTGCGTCCGGTCGCTCGGCGCCTTGCCGGCGCCCGACACGCCCGACTTCGCGTCCACGATCACGTCGGCACCCGATTGCAGGAGGCCCGCCTCGGCCAGCGGCTGGAGGGCCAGGAGCGACGCGGTGGGGTAGCAGCCAGGGCAGGACACGAGGCGCGCTCCGGGGATGTCGGCGCCCGTGAACTCCGTCAATCCGTACACCACGCCATCCGGCATCGTCGTGGTCGCGGGGTACCACCGCGCCCGTGCGGCGTCGTCGCGGAGTCGGAAGGCCCCGGACAGATCGACGACGCGCGCGCCCTTCGCGAGGAACGCCACGCCGAGCTCGGCCGAGGCGGCTTCCGGCAGGGCCAGGAACACCACGTCGGCGGCCGCGGCGACCGCGTCCACGTCGAGCGGCACGACCTGCCCGTCCCAGATCCGGGCCAGCGCCGGCAGCGAGCGCGGCGCGCTCGCGGCCTGCGAGCCCGTCGCCATCGTGAGGTCCGCGGCCGGGTGACGCGCCAGCAGCCGCACCAGTTCCTGGCCGGCGTACCCGGTGGCGCCGGCCACGGCCACGCGGATCGCGGAGCGGGAGGCGCCTGTTGGGGAATGGATATTCATCGGAAAGAATAACTATTCAATACGGTCCCCCTTGTGTCAAGAAATTTCGAGGTAATTTCGCCTTTCAGGAAATGAATATTGGGATACACTCGCCTGCATAAACATGAAAGCCCGCCGCCAGGCCGCCGTGCTCGACCTCGTGAGCCGCGAAGCGGTCCGCAGCCAGGAGCAACTGCGCCAGCGCCTCATGGAACAGGGCTTCGACGTCACCCAGGCCACGCTGTCGCGGGACGTCAAGGGCCTGGGCCTCGTGAAGCGCGCCTCGGACGGGGCGTACCAGCTGCCGGGATCGGGCGACGCCGCGCCCGGAAGCGATGCCCTCCGCCACACGCTGCAGCGCGCGCTCGTGGACTACCTCGCCGGCATCCAGCAGTCGCAGCAGCTGCTCGTGCTGCGGACCGGTCCGGGAGAAGCGCAGCCGCTGGCGGTCGCCATCGACAGGGCGCGCCTGCCGGAGGTGCTCGGGACCATCGCCGGCGACGACACGATCCTGATCGTCGCCCGAGACGCCCGCGCGGCCCGGCTGCTCATCCTCCAGTTCGAAGGGCTGGCGGCGCCGTAGCGCCGGACGGTCCGGACCGCGTGATGGAACACGTCGTTCTTCCTGTGCTGACCCCCGCCGCGGCCGGCGCGGTGGCCGACCTGGTGACGCAGGCGGGCGTCGCCGTCGTCGCCGTGGCCATCGACGTGGGACAGGGCATGGCGCTGGACGCCCTTCGCGTCCTGGCCCTCGACGCCGGCGCCGCGAAGTGCCACGCCGTGGATGCCCGCGACATGGTCGTCGAACGCGCGTGCTGGCCCGCCCTCGCGGCCGGCGCGCTCGAGACGCCCGGCGAGCCCATCCACACGGCGCTGTCGATGGGCATGGTCGCGACGACCGTCGCGGACATCGCGCGACTCGAGGGCCTGACCGCCGCCGCGCCGTGGGCCGAGGACGCGGCGGACCGCCGTCGGCTGCGCGCGCTGCTGCGCGATCTGGCGCCCTCGCTGGGCCTGGTCTCGACCGCCGGCGGCACGGATCGCGCGACCACGAGGAACGTGTGGGCGGCCGTCGAGCCCGCGCCGGACGGGCCACCGGCCGCGCGGCCCCCGGGCTCGGGGACGGTCACGATCCGGGTCGGCTTCGCGCACGGCCTGCCGGTCTCCGTGAACGGCGTCCCGGCCACGCCCCTCGAGACCGTGGAGAGCCTGGCGACCGTCGCGCACGACCTGGACGCCTGGACGGTGCACGACCCGGACACCCCCCGCGCCTGGCGCGTGCGGGCGCCGGCGGCCGCGCTCCTCGCGCGGGCGGCCTCGGCCCTCGCCGGCCGGGTGCTGGATCCGACCACGGCCGCGGCGGCCGCCCTGGTCGGCGAGCAGTACGCGGGTCTCGTCCGCGAGGGCGCGTGGTTTCGGCCCGTGCGCGAGGGCCTGGACGCGTTCGTGGGCCGGGTGCTCCGCGACGCGACCGGTGAGGTGACGATGCACCTGGACGGCGGACGGATCGAGGTGGTGGCATGAGCGGACATCTGTGGTCGGGGCGGTTCGACGAGGCGCCCGATCCCGCGGCATTCGATTTCGGCGTGTCGTTTCCTTTCGACCGCCGGCTGTTCGAGGACGACGTGACGGGCAGCCTGGCCTGGGCCGACGCCCTCGGCCGGGCGGGCGTCCTCGACGCGGCCGCCATCGCCCGGATCAAGGACGGGCTCGCCGAGGTGCTGAAGCGCGGGCGCGAGAACCCGGCGTGGGTGGCCGGCGACGACGAGGACGTGCACAGCTTCGTCGAGCGGCAGCTCGTCGCGCTCGTGGGCGACGACGGGCGCCGGCTGCACACGGGGCGTTCGCGCAACGAGCAGGTCTCGCTGGACTTCCGCCTGTACCTGCGCCGCCGCATCCCGCTCCTGCAGGCGCGGCTTCGCGCCCTGGTCGCGGCCCTCGCCGATCAGGCCGGGGCGGCCGGCGAGGCGCTGATGCCGGCCTACACGCACATGCGGCGCGCCATGCCCGTGCTGGTCTCGCACTTCCTGTTGAGCCACGCGGCGGCGCTCCGCCGCGATCACCAGCGGCTGGACGTGGCGATGGACGAGGCGGACGCGCTGCCGCTGGGGTCTGGCGCGGTCGCCGGCACGGGCTATCCGATCGACACCGCGGCGCTCGCCGCGGCGCTCGGCTTCTCGCGCGTCGTTCCCAACAGCATGGACACCTCGTCGGACCGCGACTTCGCCGTGAGCTTCCTGCACGCCGCATCGCTCGCGATGGTGCACCTGAGCCGGCTGGCCGAGGACGTCATCTACTTCACGGCCGAGGAGTTCGGCTTCTTCGACCTGGCCGACAGCTCCGCGACCGGCAGCAGCATGATGCCGCAGAAGAAGAATCCCGACCCGATGGAGCTCGTGCGCGGGAAGGCCGGGCGGACCCTCGGCCACTACGTGGCGCTGCTCGTCGCCATGAAGGGGCTGCCGACCGGCTACAACAAGGATCTCCAGGAAGACAAGGAAGGCGTCTTCGACGCCGAGCACACCCTCACCGTGTCGCTCGATGCCTGCACGGCCGTCGTGTCGAAGCTGACGCTGAAGCCCGCGCGCACGGGGAAGGCCGCCTCGGGCCTGCTGCTGGCCACCGACGCGGCGGACTACCTCGTGAAGAAGGGCCTGCCGTTCCGGAACGCCCACGAGGTGATCGGCCGGATGGTGCGCGAGCTCCTCGCCGCCGGGCGCGACTTCGACGATCTCTCGCCGGCGGAATGGCGCGCGTACTCGGAGCTCTTCGGCGACGACGTGCGCGAGGCCGTGAGCGCCCTCGCATCGGTGCGGGCGCGACGCACGCCGCAGTCCACCCACCCCGACGCCGTGCAGGCCGCCCTGGCCGAGACCCGGCGCTGGCTCGCGGCCCGAGGTTGACCGCGCGGGCGGCTCGGAGGCCGCCCGGGGTTGACTGCTCGGGCCGGGCCCGACCGGCGCCGGCGTGGGTGGCGCGGGGACGGCAGATGAACGAAGATTCACCCGCGGGCCATCCTGGCGCCGCGTGAGCGAGGAGCGAGGATGGCGGGTGCACTGGACGGCAAGGTCGGGCTCATCGTGGGCGTGGCGAACAAGCGCTCGATTGCGTGGGCGATTGCCCAGGCGGCGGCCAGGGAGGGCGCGACGCTCGTGCTCACCTACCAGGACCGCTTCGCCGAGCACGTCCAGGAACTGGCGGCGTCGCTCTCGCCCGCACCGGTGCTCCTGCCGTGCGACGTCCAGCAGGACGACCAGATCGACGCCGTGTTCGCCCACCTCGGCTCCGCCCATGGCGGGCTCGACTTCCTCGTCCACGGCGCCGCCTTCGCGCCCCGCGACGAGCTCACGAGCGCGTTCGCGAACACCACCCGCCAGGGCTTCGCGACGGCGCTCGACATCAGCTGCTACTCCCTCATCGCGCTCGCGCGCGGCGCGCGGCCGCTCTTCGCCGCCCGCGGCGGCGGCTCCATCGTGGCGCTGACGTTCCTGGGCAGCGACCGCGTCTTCCCGAACTACAACGTGATGGGCGTGGCCAAGGCGGCCCTCGAGTCGACCGTCCGCTACCTGGCCGCGGACATGGGCCCCGAGAACGTCCGCGTCAACGCCGTCTCCGCCGGCCCGATCAAGACGCTGGCCGCCGCCGGCGTGGGCGGGTTCTCGAGCATCCTCGGCGTGGTGCGCGAGCGGGCGCCGCTGCGCCGCACCGTGGACACGGCGAGGTCGCCGACGCGTCGGTGTTCCTGCTGGGCCCGGCATCGCGGGGCATCACGGGCGAGGTGATGATGGTGGACGCCGGCTATCACGCGGTGGGGATGTAGGGGCGGGGACCAGGGACCGGGGACTAGGGAGGCGCATGGCGCCGGGTCACTCGTTCGCCTCGTCGTTTCGGCGCGATGCAGGCGCCCAGGACGTGGGCGCATCACGCCGACGCGACGTCCGCAGGCCCTCACCGCAGCTAGCGTTCCACGACGATGCGCTCGGCCGCGACGCCGATCGCCGTCAGGCTCTCGGCGGAGGCTTGGACGAATCCCGCCGGGCCGCAGACCAGGCACCAGGCATCGGCCGCGGGCAAGGCGGCCCGCAGGAGGGCGTCGTTCACCCGTCCGGTGCGCGCCACCGTCGCCGCCGGCGCCTCCTCGCGGGTGACCGTGAGGTGCACCGACAGGTGCCCGTGCTCGGCCAGCGCGAGCAGCTCGTCGCCGCACGCGAACTCGTCGGGCGTGCGCGCCGAGTAGACCAG
Source organism: Vicinamibacterales bacterium (assembly GCA_041394705.1). GTDB lineage: Bacteria > Acidobacteriota > Vicinamibacteria > Vicinamibacterales > UBA2999 > CADEFD01. The sequence continues at coordinate 5,252 of JAWKHS010000028.1, read as the reverse complement.
GGTCATCGGTCCCGGCGCGTCGTGTTCCAGCCGGTCGAGGATCACGCTGCGCAGCGGCGCGATGCCCGTGCCGCCCGCCACGAGCAGCAGCGGCGCGTCGACGCCCGCGTCGGGCACGCCGAACTGCCCGATCGGTCCGTCGATCTCGACCGCCCGGCCCTGGACGTCTTCAGGGGCCAGGCCGGTGACGCCGAAGACGCCGTCGGCCGTGACGAGCAGGTCGAGCCGGGCCTGACGGCCGAGCGACGGGGGCGAGGCGATCGAGTAGGCGGCCCGCGTGTCCGTGCCGGCCAGGCCGGCGAAGACCGCCTGACCGGCGCGGAACGTCAGCGGCCGTTCGAGCGCGATCCGCAGCTGCCGCGTGCGCGGCGTGGTGTGGAGGACGTCGAGGACGCGGGCAGGAATCACGGCTGTCTGACCTGAGAGATCGAGGTGAGGGGTTTCGACGCCGGCTCGTCCGGCCCCGAGCCCCGGGACCCGAGCCCCGAAAATTACAGCACGCCCGCGCGGGCCCGCTCGATCTCGACCTCGGAGACCTCGCCCTGTGCGAGCGGCAGCCGCAGGCCCGAACTGCCGCGGTCGCTGACCCGTCCGCCGCGCCCGCCCTGCTTGCGCAGCGTCTTGTCGCGGTACATCCGGGCGTCGCCCGTCGCGAGCAGCGCTTCGTAGGTCTCGCCGTCGTGCGGGTAGACGGCCGCGCCGACGCTGATCGAGAGCGTCAGCCGCCGGCCGGGCCGGGCCTCGAACGGCACGTCGCTCATGGCCTTCTTCAGCTCGAGGCGCTTCTGCTCGGCCTCCTCGGCGCCGCAGCCCGACAGCACGACGATGAACTCGTCGCCGGCGTAGCGCACGCACAGGTCGTAGGGCCGGACGCCCGCCCGCAGCACGTTGGCGACCTCGCGCAGCGCCCGGTCGCCCACATGGTGGCCGTGCGTGTCGTTGATTTCCTTGAAGTCGTCGCAGTCCAGGACGAGCAGCGCCACCTCCGACTTCAGACGCTCGGCGCGGGCCAGCTCCCGCTGGAGGTGGGTGAACATGTAGCGTGTGTTCGGCAGGCTCGTCAGCGCGTCGGTGAGCGAGTCCTTTTCCGTGCGCTCGAACACGCTCGCGTTGTTGATCACGGCCGCGGCCTGCTCGCAGACGCGGTCGATGAGCCGACGGTGGTCGTCGGTGTAGGCGTCCTCCGCCTCCTGGTAGACCGCGAGCGTGCCGATGAAGCGGTCGCCGTTGACCAGGGGAGCGACGATCGCGGACTGCAGCGACGTCGTGACGGGGGCGAGGCCGGCGGCCTCGAAGTCCGCGCTGGGCCTCGCGTTCACCAGGGGGCGGCGGTTGCGCGTGACCCAGCCCGTCAGTCCGTGGCCGCTCCTGATCGTCATGCTCCCGATGAGCTCCGAGTCGACGCCCGTGGCGAAGCGGCACCGCAGGACGTCGTGCTCCTCGTCGAAGAGGAACAGGGCGCAGGCGGCGAAGGGCACGAGGTTGCTCAGCTTGGAGCTGATGAGGGCCATCGTATCCGCCACGCCGAGGCTCGTGCCCATCGACTGTGCGATCTCGTAGAGCGCGTAGATCTCCTTGTGAGCGAGCGCGATGTCGTCGAAGACCGTCCCGGGCCGTCCGTTCTCGTTCTCGAAGCCCACGGCGGGCCGTCCCAGGTCCGACGTCGGCTCGAGCGTGAGCCGCCGCGCCGGGGACGCCTCCAGTCGGTCGGCCTCGACCGCGAGGTCCGGGAAGCGCTCGGTGAAGAGCTTCACGACCGTGGGGTCCAGCGCCTTTCCCGATTCCTGCTCGAGCACGGCCAGGGCGGCGTCGTGGTCCATGGCCCGGTGATAGGGCCGGTCGGACGTGAGGGCGTCGAAGTAGTCCACCACCGTGAGGATGCGCGCGCCGAGCGGGATGTCCTCCGCCGCCAGGCCCCGCGGGTAGCCCCGGCCGTCCCACCGCTCGTGGTGGCTCAGGATGAGCGGCGCCACCGGGTAGGGGAACGGCACGGCGCTGATGATCTCGGCGCCCACCTGCGGGTGGATCCGGATTTTCTGGAATTCCTCCTGCGTGAGCGGCCCCGGCTTCGACAGGATGTGCTCGGGCACGGCCAGCTTGCCGATGTCGTGGAGCAGCGCCGCCGTCTTCACGCCCTGGATCTCCTGCTCGGGCATGCCCAGCGCCTTGGCCAGGCCGGCGGCGTAGAGCTGGACGCGGCGGATGTGGCTCTGGGCCGTCTGGTCCTTCGCGTCGATGGCCAGCGCCAGGGCCTCGATTGTGGCCAGGTGCAGGTCGGACATCTCCTGGACGTGGCGCCGCTCGTCCTCGATGCGGCCGAGGTAGACCTTGTAGGTGCGGTAGATCAGATACGCGGGCGCCGCCGCGAGCAGGCCGAGCCAGATGCCCACCCTCAGCACGGCCAGGCTCGCGATGAACGCGAACAGCGCGCCCACGAAGTAGCTCGGCGCGCTCCAGAGGAAGTTCTCGTTCCACGAGGCAATCAGCGGCTGGCGCGCCGAGAGCGCGATGGCGACCGAGACCAACACCGTGTTGAAGACGAAGTAGGTGGACGCGGCCCCCACCAGGGAGGCGGCCACCGCGAAGGAGTCCTCCAGCACGCCCGGGACGCCGCCGAGGCGGGCGTAGGCCCAGCCGGCCGCCATCACCGTGATCGCCAGCGACGCCATGCTGAAGAGCGTCCGGTACCACGGCGTGGGCTGCTTCATGCGGAACGTGCACTGGCTCCACGCGCTCGTGACGGCAATGACCGTGGTGGGCCCGGGACCGAGGAGGAGCAGCGACGCGAAGTCGATCGTGTAGCTGACCGACAGGGTGGACCCGCTCGACGCCAGCAGCGCCACCTTGAACGCCGACGTGACGTTCGACATCAGCAGCAGGGCGGCGAACAGCCACCAGTTCTGCACCTCGACGGTCGGCAAGGTCCAGGCGACCAGGCCGATGCCGACCGCGATGACCACCGCGATGAATGCTTGGGCGGGAGCTGGGAGCGCGCGCATGGCGGCGGGATCAGGCGCTGACGGCCTCGTGCCGGCGTCTCGACGACGCCGGTTCGAGCCCGTACTCGTCGATCTTGCGGTACAGCGTGCCGCGGCTGATGTCCAGGACCCTCGCGGCTTCGAGCTTGTTCCAATGTACCGCGTCCAGCACCATCGCGATGTGCGTCCGCTCGGCGTCCCTCAGCGTGGGCAGCCGGCCGGGCGTGGACGGTCCGTCGGCCAGCGGCGCGTGCAGGAACTGCACGTCCTCGCCGCGGATGACCGGTCCCGGCGACGACAGGGCCGCCCGCGAGATCGTGCTCTCCAGCTCCCGGATGTTGCCCGGCCAGTGGTAGCCGAGCAGGCGATCCACCGCTTCCTGGGACAGCCGCTTGGCGTCGAGGGGCAGCCCGTTGGCCGCGCAGTAGCGGCCGATGAAGCGCTGCGCCAGCACCGGGATGTCCACCGCCCGTTCCTTGAGCGACGGCAGGCGGATCGAGAAGGCGTTGACCCGGTAGAAGAGGTCCTCGCGGAAGCGATTCTCGCGGACGAACTGGTCCAGCGGCCTGTTGGTGGCCGAGATCAGGCGGAAGTCCACCTGGATGGACTTGCTGCCGCCGAGGCGCTCGAAGCGCCGCTCCTCGAGGACGCGCAGGATCTTCGCCTGGGCCACGAGCGACAGGTCGCCCACCTCGTCGAGGAAGAAGGTGCCGCCGTTGGCGAGTTCCAGGCGGCCCGGCTTGCGGTCGTGGGCGCCCGTGAACGCCCCTTTTTCGTAGCCGAAGATCTCCGATTCGAAGAGCGTGTCGGGCAGCGCCGCGCAGTTGACGGCCTGGAACTTCTCGGTCCCGCGCCGGGACAGCTCGTGAATCATCCGGGCGACGACTTCCTTGCCGGCGCCGGTCGGCCCGAGGATGAGGACGGAGATGTCCGACTTGGCGGCGGTCCGGATCCACTCGAAGATGGCCAGCATCTTCTCGTCGCGGCCGATCATCTCCCGGAAGCGCTGCACCGAGGGCGACGTGTCCTCGATGCCCACCGGCGAGCGGCGCTCGAGGAAGGTGTCGAGCTGCTGCCCGAGCGGCGTCGCCGGGTCGATGCGCGCGGCGGTGTAGGCCACGGGGTTGCCCGCCACCCGGCGCACGACGCTCGACTCGACGAGCTCCCGCAGGCAGTTCTCCACGTCGAGCCGCATGCGCCCGAAGGCCTGCATGATCGTCTCGGCGTCGAACTGCTCGTTGGGCCGGGCGGCCAGGAATCGGAGGATGCCGGCGCGCAGGGGCGACTGCACGAGCCGGCGGAACTGGGCGTCGGCGTCCGGCTCGGTCCGGGTGCCGGCGCTGGACGCCCGGCGGGCGGCGAAGGTGATGTCGTCCAAGGGAGAGGTCCTGGAATGTCTACTGTCCACCTATCGGACACTCCGATGACAAGGCTTAGATCGAGACACCCTTTCCGTGCCGCGCCGTGCAACGGCGCGCGATCCGTCCGGTGATACTCTAGCCGCGCGAGTTCCACGTTTCGCGGGAGGCCGACCTCAGTGCCCCATCGTGCTCCAGGCTCCAAAGGATCGAAGCGCGGCCACCTGGCCGGCCGGCCCATCCGGTATTACCGTCCGCGCGGCAGCGCGGAGATCCGCACCCTCATCGACGAAGGGTTCCAGGCGTTCAACGCCGCCCGCCTGGGCGAGGCGTGCCGGATCTACACCGACAAGATGCTCGCGCCCGAACACGACACGACCATCGCGCTCACGGTGGCGGGGGCCCTGACTCCGGCCGGGCTCGGGGGCGCCATGATCGAGCTCGTCGAGCGCGGACTCGTCGACTTCGTGATCTCGACCGGCGCCAACCTGTATCACGACCTGCACTACGCCCTGAACTTCACCCTGCACCGCGGGTCGCCATTCGTCGACGACCGGGAGCTGTACGACGAAGGCGTCATCCGGATCTACGACGTGCTCTTCCCGGCCCAGGTGCTGCTCGACACGGATCGCTACGTCCGCGACTTCCTGGTCCAGTCGGGCCTGGACGGGCCCATCTCGACGGCCGAACTGCACTTCGCCCTCGGCGAGCACCTGCGCACGACCCATCCGGGGTGCGAGGCCCACTCGGTGCTGGCGGCGGCATCCCGCGCCGGCGTGCCCATCTATACGTCGTCGCCCGGGGACAGCTCCATCGGCATGAACGTGGCCTATCACGAGCTGATGAACGGCGGACGGCTCATGATCGACCCCAACAAGGACGTGAACGAGATCTGCGCCATCATCCTGGCCGGCCG